>JAVWOV010000080.1:0-1769 GCA_036636255.1 Bacilli bacterium | reverse complement strand
AGCCATCACGAGGTGGCGACGGAGCCGAGATAATATATGCTCTAAGAAATACTAGCAAATTATCTAATCTAATTCTTGAAGAATTAGGAGGAGCAGGACAAAATATACGAAAAGCATACCAAAGAAGATTACCTAGTGATTCATCAAAAGACTACTATTTTATCCATAGAGACACCGGTTTAACAGAACCAGTTATAATTGAATATGGATTTGTAGATAGTAAAGGAGATGACCCAGAACAACTAAAGAATAACTATAAAAAATACGCTAATGCAATAGTTAGAGCTTTAAGTAGATACTTAGATATACCTTATGAACTTGGAAATGTTTATATAGTAAAACCAGGAGATTCACTTTGGGGAATAGCAAAAAAATATAATATCACAGTGGATGAATTAAAAACACTTAATAATATAAAAAATAATACATTAAGTATAGGTCAAGTACTTAAAATACCAGAGAAAAAAGAAGTAAGTAATTATGAAGTTTATACAATAATAGCAGGAGATACATTATATAAAATTGCTCAAAAATATAATGTAAAAGTGTCAGACATAGAAAAATTAAATCAATTAAAAAATCAAATTCTTTCAATTGGTCAAAAATTGCTCATTCCTGTTCTTAAAGAACCTGAAGAAATAAAAGAATATTATATAGTAAAACCAGGAGATTCATTATATAAAATAGCATTAGAACATAATACAACAGTAGATGAAATAATTAAACTAAATAATTTAGGAACAAACAATATATCAATAGGACAAAAATTAATACTACCATTTAAAGAAAAAGAAAAACCATATATTGAATATTATGTAAAAGCGGAAGACACATTATATAAAATAGCAAATGATTATAAAATAACTATAGACCAAATAAAAAAATTTAATAATTTATCGACTAATCTTTTATCAATCGGTCAACTAATAAAAATACCAATAACACTTGTTTATACAGTAAAAAAAGGTGACACTCTCTATAGTTTAGCACAAAAATATAATACAACAGTAGATGAAATAATAAGAAAAAATAATTTGAAAAGTCAAAACTTATCAATTAATCAAACAATTTTAATTTAAAATAATCCACTATCAGTGGATTTTATTTTAAAAAAAAATACAATTTAATGTATTTCCTTACATACTCCTATATTAGGTTTATAAAAACAATGATTTTTATATCTACCCGCTAGTGACTGTTCCCACCAAAAAGATAAACAATCTGTACCTTTTTTAGGGGCATAAAACCATAATGCATTAGTAGCAGGATAATAATATTCACCTTTTAAAACGCGGTCTGCTAAATTTCTTTCTAAAGTTGTAGGATTACTGAAAAATAGAGGACTAGTTATCCCTGAAAATCCACCTGGTTTTTGATAAATCATTTGTTGAAGAGTACGTATATCCTTAAAAGTAAGACAGTTAGTCATAACTCTATTTACACCTACATTTCCAACCATAAGCATACCTAAATCACCTTCTCCAATAGCTTCGGCCCTCATAAGGCGTGCTAAAAGATCACGCTCAGAAGAAGTATATTTAATTAAAGTCATAAAATCACCTACTTAATTTTATGAATAATAAATAAAATATTGTACATTATTTGATAATATGCTATAATTTAATTGCAAGTGCACATAGGGGTGTAGTTAAATGGTATAATAACGGTCTCCAAAACCGCTGTTGGGAGTTCGATTCTCTCCACCCCTGCCAAGTGAAAATAACACGAACTTTTACTACTTTGTTGGTGGGTTTGCTGTTAATATAAGA
>JAVWOV010000079.1:0-1778 GCA_036636255.1 Bacilli bacterium | reverse complement strand
TTACTTAACTTTATATTATCTGTTCAATTTTCAAAGACCATTTTCTCCAGTCACCCTTAAGCGACTTCCTTATTCTATCATTGCATATAAACCTTGTCAACAGTTTGTTTCAAGCTGTTTTTTCTTAGTTCCTCATTTGCAACTTCTTTATCTTACCATCGTTTATAAATTTTGTCAACAACATTTATAACAATTTAATTATTTAAGTTGTTTCCTTAATTTATTAAATTTATTTCTTATTTCCCTTAGGAACAAAATTAATATTATCATGATATTAAGCATAAATTATACAATATATTGTTATTTACGTAACTTGTATATATAATACTATCTTAATCTATTGTTTACTCTATTTTCCTAATATTGATACACTAGGATTCGTTTTCGATTTTTATTAACCTCTCTTGATGATAATATAGTATTTTTATACCATATTGTTATGAAAAATTTCCTCATACTAATATGCAATTACTAAAGTTCCTCTTAATAATTAGTTCTAGAAAAGTAAAAGTTGCAAACAACCTATTACTAAATTTTTATGATGATACTTTAAATAATAATATACCACCACAAGTTTTTTAAACTCTAAATCATTTTCATGAGCAAGCATCATTATATTAACAATAGATTACAACCCATGAGTAATCGTTTTTTTGATTTTTTATTACTATAATACCTTACCCAATATAAAATCAAACCTGAACTTCTTTTTGGTTTAATTTTTCTTTCTAGAGTACCTTCATTTTATTATGTTCTTAATATGTTAATCATTTTATTAAATTTGATAAAGTAAACACTATTTCTTCTTATCGCAACGGACTATCGCTAAATACGTTTTCCCGCTTCCTGGATTACCAATAAATATAATATTGGTAGCTTCTTCATAAAAAGTAGAATCCATAATTGATTGTATTTTTTCCTTTTTAATACCTGGTTGGAAACTAAGATCATACTCATCTATTCTCCTTAAAAAAGGAACCCCCGCAACTTTAACATTATATAATCTATTATTTTCATCTTTTGCTTGTACTTCCTTATTAAGTATTTCATAAGCTATTCTTAGATCCTTTTCCTAAACCATGTCGCTTCTATGCAATTCGTTTAAATAAGTGTAAGAAGATTTTAATTTTAAGTAATCTAATTGCTCTAGTACATTATTAATCATTGTCATACTTTATATTCTCCATCTCTTTTATAACTATTTGATTCTTTTTACATTCTTTCTTTCCAACTTTTTCGTAATATAATTTATGTTCTTCCTTAATATTTAGTTTTTTATCAGTCATATCGTGCTTTTCTATATTTTTTTCACTATAATATATAAGAAGTTTTTTGTTTTGGGTAGCTAGACCAACCTGCTTATTAATATATTCTTTAGGTAGGGAATATTTATTGTATTTGTACTCGATTAGCAAATCTGAGGTAACAATAACGTCTTTAAGTTTAAAATGATATTTACTTCTGATTTCTTTAGCGGGTAATGGAAGTAAATCACCTTTTTTATTTTTAGCTTTATCTACAAACTGTTTTAAATTATCAATAACAAGTTCTCTTGAAACACCACCTAAATCTTCAAATGCTTGGGCTAAAAATACTATATAAGTTCTAATTAATAAATTTCTCTCTCAAATTTTTACAGCCATAATATCCAATAACAAAGAGCAAAATAATAAGAAATAAATTTAGTGTTATGAGTATATTATGAGATGTTTAAAATTAAATAATATTAAATATAATGAATCTGCAATTTCAGAATTAGAAATAGCCATGAAAGATGA
>JAVWOV010000078.1:0-1877 GCA_036636255.1 Bacilli bacterium | reverse complement strand
TAACTATATTTTGTCTATTTTTTACAGATTAATTACTTTTACTCTTTTTTACTGTTTTGGTTTGATAAGTAATGCTATTTATTTTGTTCTTAAAAATAGTTTTTTAATAAAGCATTTAGTTCAACTGCATATTCCATAGGTAATTCTTCTTTAAATTTATCTAAAAAACCAATAATAATTAATTCCTTGGCTTTATCCTCATCAAGACCTCTACTCATTAAATAAAATAATTTTTCGGTACTGATTTTTGATACGGTAGCTTCATGGTTAATATCTGATGAGTCATTGTTAATAATATTTTGAGGAATTGTATCACTTTTAGAAATATTGTCGATAATAATTGTATCACATTTAATTGTACTATGTGAATTCATAGCTTTTTTGCCTATCATAACATTACCTCTATATGAGGCATTTCCTCCTTTGGCAGCAATTGATTTACTAATAATATTGCTTGTTGTATTGGGGGCTAAATGAATCATTTTAGCCCCGGTGTCTTGTTGTTGATTTTTACTAGCAACAGCTATTGAAATACAATTTCCTTGTGCATGCTCACCATTTAAAATACAACAGGGATATTTCATATTTACTTTAGAACCAATATTACCATCAATCCATTCCATTAATCCATTTTCCCAAACGATAGCTCGTTTAGTGACTAAATTATAAACATTGTTTGACCAATTTTGGATTGTTGTATAACGACATTTAGCATTTTTTTTGACATATATTTCTACTACTGCTGCATGTAAGGAGTCTGTTGTATATGTTGGGGCTGTACATCCTTCCATATAATGAACATCGCTACCTTCGTCAACAATAATAATTGTTCGTTCAAATTGTCCCATGTTTCTACTATTAATACGAAAATAGCTCTGTAGGGGACGATTAATTTTAGTATAGGGTGGAATATATATAAAAGTACCCCCACTCCAAACGGCTCCATTTAATGCTGTATATTTTTGTTCATCATACTTAACTAGGTTATTAAAATATTCTTTAAATAATTTAGGGTACTTTTTTAAGGCTGTATCTGTATCACAAAAAATAATGTTTTTTAAAATAAGTTCATCTATCATATGATGATAAATTACTTCGCTTTCATATTGTGCTCCGACGCCTGATAAATATTTTTGTTCGGCATCAGGAAGTCCTATTTTATCGAATGTATCTTTGATGTCTGATGGAACATCATTCCAATTATTTCTAACTTCATCGACTTTTTTATAGTAATTTATTTTATCAAAGTCAATGTGTATTTCTGGGCCAAAATTTGGATTGTTTAGTTGTTTAAATTTTTCAAATGATTGTAATCTAAAATCAAGCATCCATTTGGGTTCATTTTTGGCTTTAGAAATTTCTTTGATTTTAGTTTTATTTAATCCTATTTTTTTCATAATAGCCCTCAATTTCTAAAATGTTATTTTTTATATTAGTAACAATTTTCTATTTTTAAATATTGTTTTTTTCTATGGCTTTTTTAATACCCCACCACGGTAATAGTGCACACTTTTTACGATTTGGTTGTTTAGCAATATCGTCATAAACAATTGCGCTTTGTAATATTTGTTCATCATAAGTTTGTTCATCAATCATATTAATAAAATTATTATAAATAATATTTACTTGATCAATTGTTTTTCCTAAAATTGTTTCAATCATTATAGATGTTGAACTTGTACATATAGCACAAGCTTCTCCATCAAATTTAACATCTTTAATAATGTTTTTTTCTATTTTAACCATTAAATTAATTTCATCGATGCAGCTCTCGTTATCCATGTTGATTTTTATATAATTTTCCGCTTTAATTAGTCCTTTATTTATGGGGTTTTGATAATGTTCTAAAATAATACTTCTTTTTAAATTTTGGTCCA
>JAVWOV010000077.1:0-1892 GCA_036636255.1 Bacilli bacterium | reverse complement strand
ACTTAATTGACCATTCATTATTTTGCTGGTCAATTTAACTTTTCATTCGAGTTGTTTTTTTAAGTTTAATTAAAATGATTGATAAACATGTTAATTTGTATTATAATAATTAATTAATATGAGGTGATTGTAATGGATGATATTATAAAAATAAAGAATTTATATTTTGAATATAAAGAAAAAGTTTTATTTGAACATTTTGATTTATGCATAAAAAGAAATTCATTTACTTCTATTGTTGGGCCTAATGGTAGTGGTAAAAGTACATTAATCAAAATTTTGAATAGTTTAGAAAAGTTTTCTGGTCATATTATGATTGATGGTGTTAATTTTGATTCAGGAAATAAGGAATATATTAAAAACAAAATAGGGATTGTTTTTGATATTAGTCAATATGTTTTTAAACAAGCTACAGTTGGTGACGAACTTAGTTTTATTTTAAAAAAATTAGATTATTCAGTTGATGAAAAGGAGGTTTTAGTAAATAAAGTTAGTGAATTACTGAAAATCAGACATTTAATAGATGATAATCCTAATAATTTAAATGATAGTGCGAAGCAAATGGTAGCACTTGCTTGTACACTAGTTAAAAATCCTAAAATATTGATTATTGATGATACGCTTAATATGATTGACAATAAAGAAAAATTGTTTAGGAAATTAAGAAAGTTAATAGATCTTACTATTATTAATATTACTTATGATTTGAATGAGTGTTTATTTGGGGATAGGGTGGTTGTTATTGATAATGGTAAGGTTGTTCTTCAGGGTAAAAGCAAAGTAATTTTACAAGAGGAGAAATTGTTAAATGGAATAGGATTGAAAGTACCTTTTATGGTTGATTTATCAATTAAACTTAAATTTTATAATTTGATAAGTGAGGTTATATTTGATGTTAATAAAATGGTGAATAAATTATGGAAATAAGAATAAATAATGTTAGTTTTAGTTATAATTTTGTTAGTAAGAGTGAGCAGAAAAATTTTAATGATATTAACATGAAATTTCATAGTGGTGAAATTACTTGCGTTATAAGTCAAAGTGGTGGCGGAAAAAGTACTTTATTGGAACTTTTGGCGGGTTTAATAAAACCGGTAAAGGGGAATATCGAATATGGTATTAAAAATTTGAAAATTGGTTATGTTTTTAAAAATCCGGAACAACAATTTTTGAAAGCTACTGTTTTTAAAGAATGGGAATTCGTTATTAGATATTTAGATAAAAAAACAAAGTTTAAAAAAATACATGATATGTTGGAATTGCTTGATTTAGATGTTAGTTACCTTGATAGAAATCCTTTTAGTTTAAGTAATGGAGAAATGAAGAAAGTAGCAATTGCGTCGGTACTTTTAACTGATTGTGATGTTGTTTTATTAGATGAACCAACTGTAGGGTTAGACGATTTTAATAAAAATATTTTAGTTGCTTTATTGCGAAAATTGAAGATACAAAAAAAAATTGTTATTATAGCTAGTCGCGATACTGATTTTATTCATAATATCGCTGATAATATATATGTTATTAATAAAGGTAAGGTTATTATTGAAGGTAATAAGTATGATGTTTTTACTAGTGATTTATTAGCTAAAACAAGTGTTGTTATACCTCGAATAATTGATTTTTCTAAAAAGGGACGTATGAAGGGGGCTAATATTGGCTATTTTGATGATGTTTTGGATTTAATGAAAGATATTTATCGGCATATTAAATAGAATTAATAGGTATTACGAAATTAGTAAGGTTATTTAAAGCTGTGTTTTTATTATATTGTTTATATAGAAAAAAATTTTTAAAAAGTTATGACTGTTTATCGTAGTGATAATTTGGATTTATGTGATATAACCCGAGTTTTGTAGTTAAAAAATCAAAAAACCACCGTAGTCTTATATATC
>JAVWOV010000076.1:0-1945 GCA_036636255.1 Bacilli bacterium | reverse complement strand
TATTTTACCACACTGTCCACATTTTTGTGTCTATATATCTATACTAACACCAAAGATTATATGGAAATCGGTTTATAGAAAGGAGCATTATGCCAGGAACAATGGAAATTATAGTCAATCAAAATACGACCATAGAAAAACAACAACAAATTATCACATCACTTGAATTATCAATTAAAGAAGATTTAAAAATAAATGATACGAAAAGTTTAAAATATCATTCTATGGCTTTAGTAGAGCATAGAAAAATGTTATTAGAACTAGAAAAGGAAAGTGAAATTAAACTCACAATTTAGAGAGGGGGTATAACTAAATGCCTGTATATCAAGAAAAAGATAAAAGCAAGTGGACGAAAGACGGTAGATCATGGCATTTTAGAGTTAATTATGTTAATGATTTTAATGAAAGTAAGCAAAAAGAATCAAAATTATTTCTAACTAAAAAAGAGGCATTAGAAGAAGAAAGAAAATTTTTACTTATTAATGATCATAAACAAAACAATACTAAAATGACATTTGATAACTTATATGATGAATATGAAAAGTACCTTTCTATCACTAAAAATAAATCCAGTAGTATTTATTCT
Source organism: Bacilli bacterium (assembly GCA_036636255.1). GTDB lineage: Bacteria > Bacillota_I > Bacilli_A > RF39 > UBA660 > CALVXC01. Next base: position 1,359 of record JAVWOV010000076.1, on the reverse strand, counting down.
GATTATTTAAACTATCAAAATCATATTCAACCCAATTTAGGTAAAATGGATATTAGTAAAATTAGTCTGCAAACAATTAGAAGTTTTCATACAATCATCAATGAAAAGACTTATATCAAAAATAATACGGAATATCTATATGGACACAAGTTTAAAACTAAACTTCATAGTCTGTTAAGTTGTATTTTAGATTATGGTGTAACAATGGGTTATTTAGAAGAAAATATGGCTAAAAGGCATGGAAACTTTAGATGTGTCAATGATGAAGTTACAATCGAAAAAGAAAAAATTAAATATCAAACGCCTACCCAATTTAATAATTTTATGGCTTTCGTAAATGATAATCTATGGAAAGCTTTTTTTAATGTTTCTATATTGGACAGGAGCTAGAAAAGGGGAAGTACAAGCTATTACTTGGAAAGACATTGATTTTAAAAATGACTTAATTCAAATCAATAAAACCTTATCTAATAAAATCAAAGGTGATAGTTGGAAAATTACTAACACAAAGAACAGGAAGAATCGAACCATTGCATTATTACCACAGTTAAAACCTATTTTGTTAGAGTGGCGCAAACATTAAAAACAATTTACAAATTTTAGTGAAGATTGGTTTGTATTTGGTGATGTTAAGTTCATTGCCAATACTACCATAGATAATTATAAAACTGATATTTATGACAAACTAAATAGCGATGGTTTAAAACAATATACAGAGCCATTAACGATTCATCAGTTTGGTCGATATTCTCATGCAAGTCTGTTAATTAGTTTAGGTGTTAGAGATACTAGCATTGCTGAAAGGCTAGGAGATACTGTAGAAGTTATTAGATCAACTTATGCTCACATGTTTCCTATTTATCATGATGAGATTATAGAAAAAACAACCCAAGATAAAATTGAAAAGTTAAATGTTAAAATGAAAAAATACGATACTTATGATTATGATATTGAGCAAAATGAAGAATATGAGTTATCCATATAAAAAGAAAGTTCCCATGTAGTTGGGGACTTCTTTTTTTATGCTTATTTATACTAGAAATTTAAAATTTAAGGGGTAAATAAGGGGTAATTCACTTCAAGGCATAATAAAACCCTTGATTTACAAGGGTTAATCTACTTAATGGTCGGGAAAACAGGATTTGAACCTGCAACCCCCTGGTCCCAAACCAGGTGCTCTACCAAGTTGAGCCATTTCCCGAAAATAATATAATAATTTAAAACAAACCTGTTACTTAAATAATATTCTATCATTATCGTTATCATTTGTCAAGTAATACTACCGATTGTATGATTATCTTATGGTTATTCCGCAATAATGACCCAGCTATGATATAATACATCATCGAGGTGATGTAT
>JAVWOV010000075.1:0-2098 GCA_036636255.1 Bacilli bacterium | reverse complement strand
ATTTCATTTTTTATAATTTTCCATTTTCCACTTTTTATAATTTTTAATATTTATTTTAATAAAGCTTTTAATAGTTTTCACATTTATTAACGTGAAAATGAATATGCTTATGTAGGTGGTATTTATGATTAAAAAAATATTTTTTTTATTACTTTGCTTATTATTAGTTGGTTGTAACAAATATGATGGTATCCAGGTTGAAACAATTGTTATAAAACAGGACAAAATAGTTAGTGCTATTAATCGACCAATTACCGGGATTAAAAAATTAGATTATACTACCAATAAATTTATTCAAAAAGAATATAAACAGTTTATTAAAAATAATAAAGCAATCGATATTAAAACACATAAAGCTGAATTTAATATTGATTATCATTATAATGTAGTTAACAAAAGATTTATTAATATAGTCATTTATACCTATATCGATAGTTTTTATTTAAAAACACCAGTAACGCAAGTTAAAACATTTGTATTTGATATTAAAAAAAACAAATTTCTAATTATTGATGATGTGGTCGTATTAAATAAATATTTACTAAAAAAAATAAACAAGTCTTTAGATGTAACAAAAAAAGTTACAATCGATGATTTAAAGTTATTTACTTTTAATGATACATCTTTTAAATTTTATTTATCTAATAAAATCATTACAACAGACAATACTAAAATGACCTTAAAAATTAAAATTAAACAAGATAAAAAAAAGGCTTTTAAGGTAGCAAATTTTAAAGACAAAGTGATTGATCCTAATAAACCAGTAATTGCTTTGACATTTGATGATGGCCCTAGTAAATACACTAAATTAATTGTCGATTTTTTAGATGAATCAGGAGCGTGTGCAACTTTCTTTGTATTAGGTAATAAGGTACCTATTTACGAAGAAACGTTGCATACAATGCTTATTAATGGTAATGAAATTGGTAATCATTCATTTAGCCATAAATGGTTAACAAAGCTAAATACGACAGGTTTAAAAAATCAGATTGACCAAACACAAACTATCATTAAACAAAAGTTGAATTATGTGCCAAAATATTTAAGACCAACTTATGGATCAGTCAATAAACGATTACGTGATAGTACAAATTTAGAAATTGTTTTATGGAATGTTGATACAATGGATTGGAAGTTAAAAAACAGCGAAAAAATCGCTTCACGAGCTTTAAATAACGTTAAAAGCGGTAATATTATTTTAATGCACGATACTTATGAAAGAACATTTAAAGCAGTTAAAAAACTTGTTCCAGTATTAAAAAATAAAGGTTATCAATTTGTTACTATTAGTGAATTAAAAGAGTACAATTATTTAAATAAAAAAATAGAAAGTAATTAAATGAATAAAGAAATTAAACTTCTTGATACACAGATAATCTTTTCCGTTTTTTCCATTATTTCCTTTATTATTTCAATATTACTAACAGAAAATGAAAGAAAAAAATTATTAAATGAATGTCCATTATTTGAAAACATTACAACTAATAATATTACTAAATTTAATCGTTTATTTGTTGTCATTATTGCTATTGTTTTTTTGATTATTAATTATCAATTATACAATATTAACACTTCAAAAGTGGATAATTTAAAACCATATAAATTACAGTTAACAGCTTCTTCCCTGATTGTGATTGCAGCATTTATTTCCTTGTATGTTGTCTTTAGTTCTAATGATGGTAAAATATATGATATTGAAAATCCTGGTATTTAAAAATAAAATATAAAAAGTGTAATTTCTTAATTACACTTTTTTTATACAAGTTATCTTTATAAATTTAATTAATCTACACATGTTTTTTAACAAGGTAGTCCAATCACTAGAACCCAAACGCAACCCGAAATGCGATACCACTATTCGCACCACCGCCGTTGAAGTAGAAACTGAATAATCCAGACCCTGCAGCATTGCCAAAGTACCCACCGCGGAAAAACCAGGGGGAGTTAGCTCTGATAAAGTAGTTAGAATCTCCATACCAGTTATTTGTTTCTACAAGTGTTTTACCTAAACATTTTTTACCATCACATGCTGTTAACTTATCACTAGTTTGATATAATGTATAATATTTTTCATGAGGGAATGATTCACCATTAGTTT
>JAVWOV010000074.1:1897-2208 GCA_036636255.1 Bacilli bacterium | reverse complement strand
ATAGTCCCATACCTACAATAGGGTTAGGCCTATGCTCTTTAGAAATACCATATTTTCTTAAATCATTATCTTGATCTATTTCAAAGAAATAATTTGTACAATCATAATAAATTATATTAGAGTTTCGTTTAATTACATTTTTACTATTTTCAAATAATTTTTCTTGAATATAATCTGATTTTTCAGTAATATAGCTTAATGCTCGATATTCATCATGAAGATTGAATTTAGGTTGTTCAATAAAATTTTGACATTGCTTAAATGTCTCTAATTTTGAAGATGGATATATAATTCTTGCATAAATTAAATAT
>JAVWOV010000074.1:0-1887 GCA_036636255.1 Bacilli bacterium | reverse complement strand
GAAAAAAATTTCATTTAAATCAAATTTGAATTGATATTTTTTAGATGTTTTATCACAAATTTCTTTTATCTTTAAATTATTATATACTTTTTTAAGAAATAAATAGCCTATATTAAATTTACTATTAATATTTGATTCAATAATTTTTTTTTGTTTTTTTTATTATAATAATTTATTTTTTACAATGTTCATCATTATATTTTTTAACATATTCTTTTAACCACTCTTTATAATATTGATTTCCAGCTTTCACTTTGATTTCTTCAATGTTTCCAATTCTTTCAAGATGTTTAGTAGAACGTTTATCGTCTTTTGTATAGTCTTTAATAATATAATATAATAGTTAATAGTGTTTCGTGATTTTGAAATTCCTAATCTCATAATATACCTTCTTACATTATAATTACACCGCATAGCGATACATTACGCAATAGATAAAGTTAAAAACTAGGTTTTATCTAGGCTAAAGTAGTATATGAAGTGTACAATTGTCAAACTCGGGCGTGCTTTTACTTTGAAAATTCATATTATAATTTATTTTTGATGAAATATAGACTATTTCAAAAAAACATGATACAATTATTTTATAAAAAAAGGAGTGGTTATGTATGGTTAAAGAAAAATTTGAAATGGTATTACAAAAAGATGAAGAAATTAAATGGAGTAATAAAGTTAATGTAATAGCTAATGTACTTAAAGGACTAATCCCAGCTTTATTAGGTGGCGTTATAGGTCTTTTTGGAATTTTGTTTTTTGGAGGAATGTCTATTTTTTATGGCTATGGTTTTGATGAAAATTTGTCAAGGGTTCCAGATTTTATACCGATTTTAATAATATTGCTAGTTATATTATTATGCGTTATAGTATTATGCTATATTATTTATGTTGGTTTAAATAATAAAAACACTTACTTCGCTATAACAAACAAAAGAATTATAAAGAGAACGGGAGCATTTAATAATAATTTTATACATTATACTCTAAAAAATGTTGGAACGGTGCAAGTTGTTGGTGGGGTTGTAGATAGAAATGATAGTGCTACATTATTAATTACGACAAAAGACTTTCACACTGATAGTAAAGGAAACACTCACGCTGATAGATTAAAAGTTAGTTCTTTATGTAATGCTTATGAAGCGTATAATATGTTAAGTGAGTTGGTAGAAGGAAATAATGAAACATTAAACGTACAAATAGAAAAGTAAAAAAGCATAAAATATTTGAAAAAGTATGATTTTATAAAGGCTTTAAATTGATAAGATTTAAGGTTTTTTTATTTGAAAAAGTGGTCTATTAAGTTTATAAGTATTTGTAATAAGATACGGAGTTTTTTAAATGAACGGTTTTTTAAAGTTGAAAAGTATAATATATAATATTTGTCATTAGGAGAATTAAAAAGATGAAAGCTGATATAAAAAAAGCAAAAGAAATTAGTGATTGGATCTAGGTCATGTTGTTAGACACGTTTTTGTGAACACATTTAAATTTATACTGCATTTAATGAAGATAAATAATTATTATATTTTTGATTTGGCATAATATAACCTAAAGTCCTATGAATTCTTATATTATTACATCAGGATTCAATAAATTCAAATATTACTAATTTTACTTCTTCATGACTACAATATGTATGTAAATTTCCTTCTGCTTTTTTTAATAGGGCATTGAAGATGCTCATACTTGCATTATCATAAGGATATCCTTTTTTACTGTATAAATGCTTTATATTTAAAACAGTTAATAAAGTTTCAAAGTCGTTACTAGTATATTGACTATCTCAATCTGAAAGGAATATTATGTTATCTTACGACGTTCTATTTATAACTGCTTTTTTAATGCTTTTATTGTTATTCCCTTAGTCATGATACTACCTCCGATAACTTA
>JAVWOV010000073.1:0-2271 GCA_036636255.1 Bacilli bacterium | reverse complement strand
TAAAGAAGAAGGCGGACGTCATACTCCATTCTTCTCAAACTACCGTCCACAATTCTATTTCAGAACTACAGATGTTACTGGAGTTATTGAACTTCCAGAAGGTGTAGAAATGGTTATGCCTGGAGACAATGTAGAAATGACTGTTGAATTAATCGCTCCTATCGCTATCGAAAATGGAACTAAGTTCTCAATTCGTGAAGGTGGTAGAACCGTTGGTTCAGGAAATATTTCTGAAATCGTTAAATAATTATATTTAATTAAAAAGATCACTTTTAATAAGTGTTCTTTTTTTTTCAAAAAAAAAGCAATTAATTGCCTTTTAAATCAGATCCTTTTACCCTTTGTTTAAACAAGAAATATAAAGGTTTATTAGTAATTAATTCTAAATCACCAATATACTCCATAATACTGCTATTAAAGTTAGTTTTAAAATTATTTAATCCATCATATTTTTCACTTTTTAATCTAACGTCAGTTACACCACCTAAATTAAATCTTTTAAATCCAAGGTTAGAATATTTTTCAATCATTTTCCACATTAATAAATGCTTAGCATTAAGATTTTTATATTTTTTTTCATAACCATCAAGATATAAAAATACCTCACTTCTGTGTTTCGTTACAATTACTGTTGATACGACTAAACCAGTAGGATATTCTCTCATTAAATTAGTAGCTTCAATTAATTTTAGTTTATATAGTGAAAGAGTATTATCAGCCTCAATTTTTTTATTAATAGTTTTAGTAGAGGATTCTTTCTTTCTCAAAATAGATTCATTTATACTATTTACTAAAACATCTTGTTCTTCAAACCTTTTTTTAGTTAATTTTAAATAAATTTCAGTGTCAAGTTTTGCATAGTAATAATCGATTTTATTACTATTACCCATATATTTAAAAGAGTTTTCTATGAAATTAATATTCTTTTTTGTTTTACCTTTAACCTGGTCATATATAAAACTTATTTCATTAATATCTGCTTTATAAATTTTAATTCCATTAGATTCTGCACTTCTTATTTTGGTTTTATACTCATTTTTAATATTCTTAAATAAATCAGTATAATTTTGTGATATATCAATCATCGCTTCAAAACGAGGTTTGTATGCTTCAAAAAAACTATTATATCCAAAGTGATAATATCCTAATGTTTGTAAATTATTAAAAATAGCATTATAATTTGGATTATTTCCAATAACCTTTCCATCACTATTGTAGATATCTTTAACAATAATAGGACATAATTTTACAGCCACAATATCTTTTTTTCCTAAAAACTTCTTTAGCATTTTTGTAAAATCAGCCATCAAAGAGTTATTGCAATAATCAATTAAGAAACCCCTAGGACAATACGCATATAAAAAACCACGTATTTTTTTAACCAAAATCATTGCACCAGCAATCATATTATTATTTTGAAAGGCACCAACATATATTACTGTGTATCCTTCATATTTCATTACATTAGCATACTCAACTGTTTGAAAAATTGAACTAAAAGGATATGCCTCAGTAAAACTTTTAAATTCATTTTCATCGATATCTCTTAATAACATAAACACACTCCTCAATAAAATAATTTGTCTATATCTAATTATATCAAAAATAGCAAAGTAAAGTAATAAAAAACTAAAATAATAATATAATAATTTAGGTGATGAAATGGAAAAAACTAAAATAGGTTTACCCAGGTCTTTATTTTTTTATGATGAAGGCACTTTTTTAAAAGAATTTTTAGAAGAATTAAATTATGAAGTAATAACTAGTCCTGAAACAAACAAAGAAATATATACCTTAGGAGAGTTAGTATCAAACGATGAAATGTGTACATCATTAAAAATATTTATGGGTCACATTATGTGGTTACAGACTAAATGTGACTATATAATTGTCATAACAAATAATAATACAGGATTAAACAATCAAGGTTGTACAAACTATCTAGCCATAAAAGAACTAATAAAAAATAAAACAAACCTAAATATAATAAATATAAATATTGATCAAATAAATTATAAAACAATTTATAAAGAATGTTTAAAAATATTTAAAGACAAAAATATAAAAGATGTGAAAAATGCATACTTAAAAGCAAGAGTAAAAAGTTCAAAAGAAAAAAAAGACAACATCATAAAAAATACAAATAAACTTTATGATGAAAAAAAGAAAATGTTAATAGCGGGTCATTCATATAATATTCATGATTCATACCTAACAACAGAAATTGTAAATTATCTAAAAAAAGAAAACTATCAAATAATATACAGTGAT
>JAVWOV010000072.1:0-2355 GCA_036636255.1 Bacilli bacterium | reverse complement strand
ATTTAACCTCTGGTGTTTTCTTCTCCACCTCTACAGCCTCAAAAAAAGCCTCCGGTTTAAAACCAAACATTGACGCGATAATGTTTGAAGGAAACATCTCTAACTTATTTTTGTAAATCAACACAGCATCATTATAAAACTGTCTAGCAAACGAAATTTTATCCTCCGTATCACTCAAATCAGTCTGTAACTGCATAAAATTAGTATTTGCCTTCAAATCCGGATATGCCTCACTAAGTGCAAATAACTTACCCATAGCCTCACTTAACATACTACTAGCTTCAATAGAATCCTCAGGTGTCTTAGCAATAACACTCTTATTCCTTGCCTCAATAATTTCATTAAAAGTTGTTTTCTCATGCTTCGCATAACCCTTAACCGTCTCCACTAAATTAGGAATCAAATCAGCCCGACGCTTAAGTAAAACATCAATATTAGCCCATTGATCCTTAACTCTATTTTTTACACTAACTAAACTATTATAAGTAACTCCTATAAAAATAGCTAACAATAAAATAATAATCCCAATAATAATTAAAATAATCATTTAAATTCCTCCATCCTCTACCACTATTATATAACATAAAGCCATAAAAGGAAATAAAATTGTATAATATTTACAATAATTTAACAATATAAAATTAGGAGGTAAATAAATGGAAATAAATATTCGAGAAAATATCAAACAAAATTTCAAACAAGCCGATAAATCAGAAATAAAAGTTTCGATTGAGGAATCAATCAAAGCAAATAATGAAATAACCCTACCTGGCCTTGGTATTTTTTTTGAAATACTATGGAACCATAGCGATGAAATGCAACAAGAATACATACTAACTACATTAGAACAAGGACTAAAATAAATTATTTAAAAATATTAATTAATAACAAAACTGATAAATAGAAATATTTTCTATCTATCAGTTTTTTATAGATAAAAACATATACAAAATGTAAATTATATTTAATAAAATTTATTTCTTTATATTTATACTAATTCCTTTTTTGTTTAATTTATCCTTTTTTTAAAAAAATTATATAATACAATAAACCCAACACCAATCAACAAAATACCAACGCCATAAAAATAAATTTGCTTAAATAAATCAGCACTAATAATTCCAAATATATCACTAAAAACACTATTAAGGTTACTAAAAAAAGTCATAATAAAGGTTTTTAATAAAGCAATAATGGTCAAACTACTACCTACTAATACCAAAACAATTCCCCCCCATATTAACGGACTAACAACTTTAAAACGTAACAACATATATAAAAGCATTATCAATAAAATTAAACAGCAACAACCCGCAATAAATAAAGGCGAATACATTACCTTGAACAAATGTAAAATTCTTTCATCCACAACCCTTTTATCTGGTATTCTTGCATTAAAATCAGCAACATATAAAGACATTTCCTCTTTAAGTTTTACTGTCTGACTAGGAGCAATAGCATAACCTGTTTGACTAACAAGCTTTTCTACCTCTGCATCAATAAGTTCCGCAAAAGAACTGCTAATAAGCTTAGGTTTCAAACCACCTGTTAACATGTATTTACTATAACTACTAACAAAATCAGTCGTAATCATATCAAATTTAGGAGTATCCAAAACTTGTAAAACAAGTACCTTAGAAACACCACTATCCAAAGCGCGATTAACAATTGCTTCCTTAATAGTTCCATTATCATCACCAAAAATTTTTAAATCTTTAGCCGAAATTTCCAAAACATCTGTCTTCGTAAACATTTTATCAATTGTTTTCTCGCTGATTAAATCTCTTATCAATAAATTAAAAGTCAAACAAATAACCACTAAATATAAAACAACACTTAAAATAATACAGCCTAAAAAGCCTAAAATATTTAAAAAAACTCGCACTATTTCACCACACAATCTACTTCCTGATAAGTATACTTATACTGTTTAAAATCTTTACAATTTTCGATTTTAACACTACCACCCATAATTTTTTTCGTCTTAGGATTAACAATATCCTTCTCCACATAACCTAAAGTTTGAAGTGATTTTAAGGCAATACAATCACTATCAATTGGCAATAAATCGATATTATCAATTCCCCACTTCTTAGCCCCCATAACAATAACACTAGCTTGTTGATTATATAAATTATTCTTTGCATTTTCAACTATACTAATAACCGTTGGAACTGCAATTAATGTGATAATAGACAAAATAACCATGATAGAAATCATCTCAATTAAAGTAAAACCCGAATTATTTTTCATAAAACCACCACCTACCTTAATTATAAAGCAACCAATAATATTAGTCAATTAAAACAAAAGCATTATTAATAACAAGTTGAAAATTATCAAATCTTTTTTCCA
>JAVWOV010000071.1:0-2516 GCA_036636255.1 Bacilli bacterium | reverse complement strand
ACACATGAATTTAGTCTAACTGATTTTTATACAAAATTAAATATACCGTATAATGATACATTATCTGTTTTAGTTATAAAAACAACTAGCACCGGACGAATAAAAAAATTAAAAATAAATAACATAGAATTTACAGGAAACGACATATATACCTTATTTAAGCTAAGGTCGACTTTTTTTCAAATAAAACAAGTTGCTAAAAATGTGCTTATTACTACTACAGGATTTGGTCACGGTGTTGGTATGAGCCAATACGGTGCTAATGGAATGGCCAAAGAAGGATATAAATATGATCAAATTTTAAAACATTATTACACCGGAACAAAAATAAAAAAAATAAATTAAAAAAAGTATAAAATAATTATATTTGTTCACACTTTAAATAGAGGTGAAAATATGACGAATAGAAAGTTAAAAAAACCGGTTGTATATTGTTTATATGGAAGTGCCTTTCTATTGCTTTTTGCCGGAATATTCTTTATTGAAAAAGGAATAGGCCTAAAAGCATTTAGAGGTAATGAAGATTTTAATTATGTTTCAAGGACTGTTTTTGATGATAGCATTCCTGTTGTTAATACAAATGGGACAATTACACGACCTTATACAGCACCAAACGTAAAAATCATTAAAAATTTTTATGATTATAAAGCTGATGAACAACAACAACAAAGCTCTATTATAATCCATGATAAAACATATCTTCAAAATAGCGGTATTTCATATGGTTTAGAAGAAATGTTTGATGTTATGGCTGTAATGGGTGGTACAGTAACGAAAGTTACAAAAGATAATTTGCTAGGAAATATAATTGAAATTAAACATGATAATGAAATCATAAGTATTTATCAAAGTCTAAGTTCTGTTAATGTTAAACAAAACGACATTGTTAATCAAGGTCAAATAATTGGTAAAAGTGGTAATTCCAATATTTCAACAGATTTAGGAAATCATTTATATTTTGAACTTGTTATCAAGGGAACAATTGTTAATCCTGAAAACTACTACGACAAAAAAATTAATGAATTATAAGGGCGTAATGCTCTTTTTTTAGGTATAAAAGTCCTTCTAATATATATAATTAATTAGGGGGAATTATATGGAAAATAACATTTTAAAACGGGTTATTAGTGAAGCAGATTACATTATAAAAACAGGTAAAACCGTTAGAGAAATTGCTAAAATATATAACGTTTCTAAAAGTACCGTTCATAAGGATTTACATGAAAGACTTTTAGAAATAGATAAAAATAAATATACTAATGTTGACAAAATTTTAAAATATCATATAGATATCAGACATATTAGAGGTGGCCAATCAACAAAAGAAAAATACCAAAATTTAACATTAGAACTATAAAATTAAGTAATACTATGCTATAATAAATAAAGTGAATGCGGAAAAGAAGGTGATAATATGTTTGCTAAAGATATTGGAATAGATTTAGGAACAGCCAATGTATTAATTTATATTAAAGGCCAAGGGATTGTTTTAAACGAACCAAGCGTTGTAGCAATTGATTCGGAAACAAAAAAACCGTTAGCGGTTGGAACAACTGCCCGTGATATGCTAGGAAGAACTCCTGGTAAAGTAAAAGCAATAAGACCAATGAAAGATGGTGTTATTGCTGATTTCGAATTAACGGAAATAATGCTTGATAATTTTATAAAAAAAGTTAACGGGAAAAGTTTTTTATCTCGTCCGCGAATATTAATATGTTGTCCGTCTAATATTACTCAAGTTGAAAAAAACGCCATTAAAGAAGCAGCGGAAAGAACAGGGGCTAGAAAAGTATTTTTAGAAGCTGAACCTAAAGTAGCTGCCATTGGAGCAGGAATGGATATTTCTAAACCAAGTGGTAATATGGTAATTGATGTAGGTGGAGGTACTACTGATATAGCCGTTTTATCATTAGGTGGAATAGTAACTAGTTCATCAATTAAAATAGCTGGTAATGTTTTTGATAATGATATTATGAAATATATTAAAGATAAATATAAATTGTTAATTGGTGATAGGACAGCAGAAAGCATTAAGTTGACTATAGGTACTGTTTATCCAGATTCCAAACAAGAAAAAATGGAAGTAAGAGGTCGCGACTTAGTAACCGGATTACCTCATACAATCACTTTATGTTCTGATGAAGTAGAAGAAGCCCTAAGAGAAAGTGTTTATTTAATTGTTAATACAACAAAAACTGTTTTAGAACAAACCCCTCCCGAATTATCAGCTGATATTATTGATAAGGGTATAGTTATAACTGGCGGTGGAGCATTAATTGATGGTTTTGACAAACTATTGGCTCACGAACTAAAAGTACCGGTATTTGTCGCTGAAAGTCCTTTAACTTGTGTTGTTGAAGGAACTGGTGCGCTATTAGACAATTTATATTTAGTAGATAAATAGTTACTAATAATAACTATTTATTTTAATTATTAATGTACATCTTCTATCATCCGTGATATAATATCAATGGTGATAAAATGAACCCAGAAATTTTAAAAGAAATTTTTATGAT
>JAVWOV010000070.1:0-2635 GCA_036636255.1 Bacilli bacterium | reverse complement strand
TGGTATCCTGGCCACATGCAGAAAACTAAAAGATTAATCAGTGAAAAACTAAGCTTTATTGATATAGTTTATGAAGTAATAGACGCTAGAATGCCCTATTCATCAAAAATAAAAGACATCGATAAATATATAAAAAACAAACCATGTATTTTAATAATGACTAAAATAGATTTATGTGATATAGTAGAAACTGACAAATGGATTAAATATTATGAAAAAAAAGGATACATCGTTGTTAAAGTTGATTTGGAAGAAAATAAAAATGTTAAACAAATAATTGAAAAAACCAACACAATGATGAACGATTTTAATCAAATGAGAATTCAAAAAGGGATGAAAACAAGAAAAATAAGAGTTTTAATTGTAGGCATTCCTAATGTTGGGAAAAGTACCTTAATAAATAGTTTAGTAGGTAAAAAAGCAACCACTGTTGGTAATAAACCAGGAGTAACCAAAAGTCTAGATTGGATCAGAATTAACAAAGATATTGAACTATTAGATACTCCAGGTATTTTATGGCCTAAATTTGATACAGACACCATTGCCTTTAACTTAGCAAGCTTAACAGCAATTAAAGAAGAAGTATTACCGCTAGATCAAGTTGCTATATATATATTAAAACAATTAAATCAATATTATCCTCATATCCTAGAACAAAGATATAACATAAAAGAAATAGACTTTAATAACATTGAAAAAACCTTAGATATAATAGGTAAAAAAAGAGGCTGTTTAATAAAAGGTGGATTAATTAATTACGATAAGGTTTTTGATATCATTATAAACGACGTTAAAAATGGTAATATTTGTGGAATAACTTTTGATCGGATTCAACCATGAACGCCTTAACATTAGCCTATTTAGGCGATAGTATTTACGAAATAAATATCCGATCATTTTTAATAAAAAAAGGCATAGTAAAAGTAAATGAATTACAAAAAGAAGCAGTTAAATATGTAAGCGCTAAAGGACAAGCTCAATATTTAATGAAAATGATAAAAGAAAATATGTTCACGGAAGAAGAACTAACCATTATCAAAAGAGCGCGTAATCATAAAGTACTAAGTCATCCTAAAAACACAGCTATTGTTACCTATAAATTAGCAACCGGATTAGAAGCATTAATAGGCCATTTATATCTAGAAAAAAACAATGAACGGATACAAGAAATAATGAGTTATATAACAAAACAAAAACAGATGGAGGAATAAAATGTTAGTATATGGAAAAAATGTCTTTAAAGAAATACCGGTAAATCAAATGAATAAAATCTATCTAGTTGATAATTTTAATGATCGGGATATTTTATCAAAAATAAAAAAAAGTAACATTACTTATGTTACAAAAAATGAATTAGACAAAATGGTTGATGGTAATCATCAAGGAATAGCCTGTGAAATAACAGATTATTATTATTATGATATTGATGATATCTTAAAAAAAGAAAAACCATTTTTAGTAATGCTTGATCACTTAGAAGATCCCCATAATTTTGGAGCAATTATTAGAAGTTGCGAAGCCGCCGGCGTAGATGGTATTATTATAGCAAAAAACCGTAGTGTATCAGTAAACAGCACTGTTATGAAAGTTAGTGCAGGTTCCCTTCAAAACGTTAAAATAGCAATGGTTACTAACCTAGTAAACACCATAAAAAAATTAAAAGAACAAAATTTTACTGTTATAGGAACAGACATGCAAGGAACAGACTATAAAGCAATTAACTATCAAGAAAAAATTTGTTTAGTAATAGGCAACGAAGGTAAAGGAATTAGCAGATTAGTAAAAGAAAACATCGATATAATGGCATCAATTCCAATGAAGGGAACAATTAATAGTTTAAATGCCTCAGTAGCAACAGCTATTATTGTATTCGAAGCAACATATCAAAGAAAGTAAGGTAATAAAATGAATTACAAAGAATATAACGATTATGAATTATTAGCCTTCATCAGTGAAAATAATGAAGAAGCTAATGATATTATATATGAAAAATATCGTCCTATTATTGTATCAATTGCTAATCGAATGTTTACTTATTGTCATAATAAAGGTTTAGAAATAAATGATTTAATTCAAGAAGGAATGATGGGATTAACCTATGCATTAAATAGCTTTGATGAAACAAAAAATGTTACCTTTTATACCTATGCTAAAACATGTATTGAACGTAAAATAATAAGTAATGTCATTAGTTGCAAAAGATTAAAACACAAAATATTAAATGATTCTATTTCTTTCGAAACAACTAATAACGAAGGTGACGAAATTAATCTTGAAAGTATATTAGGTGACAACAGTTATAATCCTGAACAAATTTTAATTAATTATGAAATAAATAATGAACTAATTGATAAAATTAAAGATATTTTAACCAATTTTGAAGAAGAAGTATTTGAACTCAAAATAAATGACTTTACTTATAAAGAAATAGCTGAAATATTAGACCGTCGTCCTAAAGCAATTGATAATGCTATGCAAAGAATTAAAACAAAAGTAAAGCATTATTTAGAAAATAAATAAAAAATCGAAAATAATCATAAAATTTTAGGAAAAAAGTTTCCTTTTTTTTAGTAATTATGTTATACTCTCGACTTTGACAGTTTTTAGAAAGCAAAAGCTCCCTAACCCTTTATTT
>JAVWOV010000069.1:0-2682 GCA_036636255.1 Bacilli bacterium | reverse complement strand
TATTTTCAACAAAAAATAAACTTTTTTTGATTTTTTAACTACAAAACTCGGGAAGTAGCAAAATATATTTATCAGAATAATATTACCTTTGATGAGTATTATGCATATTTTATTATAAATAAACAAGACAAATAGGAAGTTCTATTTGTTTTTTTCATATAATATATAGGTGAGTTAAATGAATAAATATATTTATGTAATAATAGCTATTTTATTAATGATTTATTTTGGCGTTGAAATGCGAATGCATTCTTTTTATCAAAATATTAATGTTATTAAAAAACCCAATGATATATTAGTTTTAATTAATAAAAACAATAAATTACCTGATGGTTTTATTCCTCATAATTTAAAAAAAATTAGCACTGTTTTTGCAATGAATAATAAATATTTAGTTGCTGAGGCTTTAGTTAATTTTGAAAAATTAAGTTTTAATGCTAAAAAGGTTGGTTATCAAATAACAGCAATTTCAGCTTATCGAAGTTATGATTATCAAGATAAATTATTTAATAATTATATTAAGCAGAAAGGCGAATTTTATACCTTAGAGTGCTCAGCTAAGGCTGGTCATTCGGAACATCAAAGTGGTTTAGCAGTTGATGTTATGGGTTCTAATAATGAATATGAGTTATTTGAAAATAGTAAGGAATTTAAGTGGATGATTAATAATTGTTATAAATTCGGTTTTATTTTAAGATATCCTAAAGACAAGGTTCATATCACTGGGTTTAAATATGAACCATGGCATTACCGCTATGTTGGAAAAAAAGCGGCTTATTTTATTTATAAGCACGGTATTTGTTTGGAGGAATATTTAGCAAATAGATATTAAAAAAAAGCATTTATGCTTTTTTTAAAATCCACAACAACTTCCTTGATCGTTATTAATTATTTGATTTTCTTCAGAAATAGAATATTGTGGTGTATAAACATGATTATAAACATGGCGGTTTATAACATGAGTATGAATTGGACAAACATGTTGTACTTCATGACAAAATTCTTTTTCAACGCATTTATTAATGGCTGGTTCTACTACTGGTTGATTGCAACAACAACCTCCCATGGGTGGTCTATTGCAGTTCATATTACAATTTCGATTGAATAACATTATTTTTCCCCCTTATCTAATTTATCATATGAATAAAGGGGATTTTTGAATATGCCAATGACCTTGTTTATAATAATTTTTAAAAAGGCATTTTAAAATTTTTATTTTTCATTTGTTTTGTCATTATTTTCATTTGTTCAAATTGTTTTAATAATCTATTTACCTCTTCAACAGTTCGACCACTTCCTTTAGCAATTCGCTGTTTTCTAGTTGCTTTTAATATTTCTGGATTTCTTCTTTCTAATGGGGTCATTGATAAAATTATTGCTTCTATATGCGCCATGTCCTTGGGATTAATTTTTGCATCTTTCAATCCTAATTTAGCTGATCCAGGAATCATTTTTATAATATTTTCAATTGATCCTAATTTTTTTATTTGTTTTAGTTGTGCTAAAAAATCTTCCAAGTCAAGATGACCTTTTTGTATTTTTTTCATTGTTTTTAAAGCTTCATCTTGATCAATTACAGCCTCCGCTTTTTCGACCATACTCATTAAATCGCCCATACCTAAAATTCTTGAGGCCATTCTTTCGGGATAAAATTCTTCTAGTCCATCCATTTTTTCACTGATACCAATAAATTTAATTGGAATATTAGTTAAATGTCTTACCGATAAAGCGACACCGCCTCTGGTATCACCATCTAATTTTGTAAGGATAGCACCAGTTAAATTAAGACTTTCATTAAAACCATTAATAACATTTATAGCATCTTGACCAGTCATACTATCAACTACTAATAATATTTCTTGGGGATTTATTTCTTGATTAATTATTTTTAATTCTTGCATTAATGTTTCGTCAATATGAAGACGACCGGCTGTATCAATTAATACATAGTTATAACCATTTTCTATAGCATATTTTATAGCATTTTGCGCGATTAAAAGAGGATCTTTTTTTTCTTCACTATAAACCTTTATATCTAGTTGATTGCCAATTTGCTCTAATTGTTTAATAGCTGCCGGACGATATATATCGCAAGCTACTAACAATGGTTTTAGATGATGTTTTTTTCTTAATAATAAAGCTAATTTACCAATAGTAGTGGTTTTCCCACTTCCCTGTAGTCCAACTACCATTAAGATGGCCGGATGCCCTTTTATATTTAAATCAGCTTTTTCTTTACCCAAAAGGTTTACCAGTTCATCTTTTACTATTTTAACAAATTGTTCACCTGGTTTTAAACTTTTAGCTACATCTTCGCCTAAGGCTTTCTCCTTAACATTTGCAATAAATTCTTTTACTACTTTATAGTTAACATCAGCTTCTAATAAAGCTAAGCGTATTTCTCTATTTACGTCACCAATATTTTCTTCATTTATTTTACCATATCCTTTTATTTTATTCATGGCTTTTTGTAAACGTTCACCTAAATTTTCTAACATTTTATCACCCTTTATTTATTATATAATAATTGCATAAAAAAAGCTATAACTTAAAAAATTAAATAGATTTTATTCAATAATAACTATTCACTATATTAACCCTGACGATATTCAATTAAATAAAACTTATTATAACAAAAATTTAAACTAGCTTCTTTTTTATTAACTTGGGACAAGCTAATAT
>JAVWOV010000068.1:0-2752 GCA_036636255.1 Bacilli bacterium | reverse complement strand
TATAGTAATTATATCAAAAAAACATTGCGAAGAAAATTTACTCTTTTTCACTGAACCAAAAACAATAACTTTGCATTTTAAAAATTTTATGTTATAATTTTAAAAGATAGGAGGAATAAATCATGATAAAAAAAGGAATGATATTGATTACTTTAAGTATTATTGTTCTTTGTATAACAGGTTGCGATAAAACAGCAAAATATCAAGAATTAATGAAGGAATATGGAACAGATTATTATAATACATACATGAGGGATATTAAAGGGCTAGATATTGCTGAAGTTTCAATTGCCATGCTAAAAGATTTAAATAATAAAGATTTAGAACATTACGATTTAAGCAAACTAAAGGATTGCGATTCCAAAACATCGGTTAAAATGATTCTAGATAAAAAAACAAATAAAATTAAAAAATATGATTATAATTTAAAATGTAAAAGATAATTATTAGTAATAATTTTTTCAGTGAATCACTTTTATTTGCACTAAGCATTTTATCATAATCGTTTATATATTAGGAAAAGAAACATCAATTTAAGTGTTTGCTTTTCTTTTTTTTATGTCTTATAGTTAATCTGAAAGGAGGAACTTATATGTTAAATCAAACAGTAATTGTAGGAAGATTAGTTAAAAATCCCGATTTAAGAGAAACAGAAAAAGGTCGAAAAGTTACTAACATCACCTTGGCCGTACCCCGTAATTATAAAAATTTAAAAGGGGAATATGAAACAGATTTTATTTCATGTGTATTATGGAAGGGGATTGCCGAGAATACAACTTTATATTGCAAGAAGGGGGATTTAGTTGGAGTTAAAGGAAGAATCCAGACAAGAACAATTGAAAATGATGATGAAACAAGACGCTACATTACAGAAATAGTTGCTGAAAAAGTTACATTTCTTTCACCAAAAAGCAAGGATAATTAATTATCCTTGCTTTTAAAGTCTTCATAAAATAATTCGTCGGGTTTTAATTTAAATATTCCAGCAATATTGATAGCCATTTCATATGATATTCTTCGTTTATTATTTTCAAGTTGCCAATAAAAAGTTTTGCAAATGTTTAACCTCTGTGCCATTTGTCTACAACTATAACCAGCTTCGGTTCGTTTTTCTTTCAAAACATCCATTTTTATCACCACCCTATATTTATTATATATTAACTTATTAGTAATTTCAACAAAAAATTACTAATAAGTTAATTTTGTTTCATCATTTAAAAAATAAGTTATAATGTTGTTAACAGATAGATGACGGAGGTTTTTTATGATAATTGGACAAAGAATCAAAGAAGAAAGAATTAAAAAAGGATATTCACAACAAGAACTAGGTGATTTATTAGGTATCACTAAAGTATCTATTTGTGGTTATGAAAAAGGAACAAGAACACCAACCATGGCTAACTTTTTAGATTTAATTAAAGTTCTTGAAGTTAATCCAGATTATTTATTAGGAAGAGATGGAATTGGTATATCAGAAGACATAGAAAAACAACAAGTAACCATTGCTAAGGAAGATATCGTTATTTTAAAAGAATTTAAAAACAATAAAATTCTTTATAATAAATTATGCGCAGATCCTAAACGAATGGTTGAATTAATAGCTCGACGTATTAAATAAAAAATCACTTCATTTTAGATAATGAAGTGATTTTTTTAACTAAAGTTTTGCCATTATTATAAATTAAATTATTAATTTCTTCATCAGTGAAATTTGTTAACGAAGAATCTTTTTTTTGTAATAATTCTATTGTTTTCTCTTTTAATGTTGCATAAGGAAATAGAGCTAATTGAGCATATTCAGTATCATAATCTTGTAAAAAGCTCATATCATCAGTAGCTAATATTATATTATTTAAACCTATTATTTTCCCCGCATGATGAATATGTCGAAGATAATTAATTTCTAATGCCTCCTGAACTTTTCTTTGATTTAATTGTATATTTTGTCTATCTTTTAGAGCACCTATTTTAATAAAATTTATATTAGATAATATACCAAGATAACCATCAACATTTTTAATACGCTGTAATTGTTCGTCAGTCAAATTACGTTTTCTAGGGCAAATACTATAACAATTAGAATGACTAGCTAAAACAATTGGTTTTAATCCTTGAAACTTTTTATATAAAATAATATCTAGAATGTCATTAAATGTTTCCTCATTAGCATGCGATACATCAATAGCAAGACCAACATCTATTGCTTCATTTATTAATTTCCTACCAAGGCTAGTTAAACCACCTTGTTCACGATTACCACTACCATATTTATTTTTATCATTCCATACAGGTAAAATGATTTTTAAACCAATATCATATAATCGTTTTAAATCAGAAATTTCTAAATAAGTACAACCTTCAATTGAATATGTAAGATCAATCGGTAAAGCAAAATTATTGATTATTTCAGTTGTTTCCTTAAACATATCATAAACAGAAGTATCATTTTGAAAATAATGTTGATGCAATTCTTCTTGCATTTCATGATTGGTCATAAAATATAAATTAGCAATTAAACCAGTAACATTATTTTGCTGATAGTTTTTTAATTGTTCTTGTAAAAAAGTATAATCTTTTTTTAATATACTACGCCTTAATACAGTAAGTAAGTCATAATGACTATCAAACATATAATTCACCCCTTTTTAAAAGTATATAACTTTACTATTTTTAAGTCAATAAATAATCGAAATTATTACAGTAAAAAAGAGTAAAAGTAATTAATCTGTAAAAAATAGACAAAATATAGTTA
>JAVWOV010000067.1:0-2993 GCA_036636255.1 Bacilli bacterium | reverse complement strand
TAAAAAATTAATTTAGCAATTTAAAAATAGCAAAAGTTATAAAATGTGGTATACTTATAAGAGAAAATTAAAAAAGGAGAAAAAAATGGAAGTATTTATTGGTCTATTATTAACTTTTGCAGTTGGATTATTTATCTTAATAGGAAGTGCTATCATAATATTTACGAAAAACAGTCAAAAAATAGTAGCTTTTTCAATGTCATTTGCTTTTACTGTAATGCTTGGTTTAATTTTTTTAGAATTAATACCTGAATCATTAGAACATATTAATGATTCATTAACTGTAAGTATAATATTAACATTTATCTTTAGTTTGTTAGGCATATTGTTTTTAAAGGTGTTAGATCATTTTATACCTCATCATGAGCATATAAAAAATGATGAAAATTTATATCATATTGGAATAGTTTCTAGTATAGCTTTAATTCTTCATAACTTTATTGAAGGAATGGCAATTTTTGGAACAACTTTATCTAATATTAGTTTAGGTATTTTAGTAAGTATTGGTGTTGGTATTCATAATATTCCTATGGGAATGATTATTACCTCTGCTCTTTATAAAAAAGAAAAAAACAATAAAAAAACTATTGTAATTTTATTACTATTAGCAATTTCAGCTTTGGTTGGTGGGGTAGTGATGACTTTACTTAGTGTATATATTAATGATTTTATTTTAGGTATATGTTTAGCTATTACTTTAGGTATGTTAATATATATTTCAATATTTGAATTATTACCAAAAATGGAATTTAAAACCAAAACTAATACTTTAGGAATAGTATTAGGTATAATAGTATTATTAATTAGTTTATTATTTCATCATCATTAAAAAAGAGGTGTATATATGGATAAAATCATTTTACATATTGATGTTAATAATGCTTTTTTGTCGTGGAGTGCAGTATTATTATTAAAAAACGGTTATAAATATGATATAAGAGAAAAATACGCTATTATCGGAGGCGATGAAAGCAAACGACATGGTATTGTATTAGCTAAATCACCTTTAGCTAAAAAACTTGGTATAAAAACGGCAGATACTATTTATAGTGCTAGAAGAAAATGTCCACAATTATTAGTATATCCACCTAATTATAAATGGTATCAAACAATGTCACAAGCCTTATTTAAATTACTTAGTAACTACACTGATGATATTGAAATATGTAGTATTGATGAATGTTTTTTGGATTATACACCAATAAAACATTTATATGGAGATGTCCATATATTTGCTAAAAATATTCAGAAAAAAATATTAGATAAATTAGGCTTTACTGTAAATATTGGAATTGCAAACAATAAACTATGCGCTAAAATGGCTTCTGATTTTACTAAACCAAATAAAATTCATACTTTATATGAAAATGAAATAAAAACTAAAATGTTACCATTACCTATTAATGAGTTATATGGGATAGGAAAACAAACGACAATTAAATTAAAACAATTAAATATAAATACTATTAATGATTTAGCACAATATAATGTGAATATCCTTAGTAAATATTTTAAAAATCAGGCGCCTAAAATGATTGATTTGGCTAAGGGAATAGATGAAAGATTGGTAATAAAAGAAAATAGTATCCGTAAAGGAATTAGTAATTCTATAACCTTAAGTCACAATTTAATATATAAGCAAGAAGTATATCAAGTATTAGCAGAAGTCGGTGAAAATTTAGGAATAGATTTAAGAGAAGAAAAAAAATATGCAACAGTTATAAGTGTTATATTAAAAGATAAATATTTTAAAAGTTATTCCCATCAGAAAAAATTGAAAAATGCTACAAATATTACTAGTGAAATAATCAACATAGCTAAGGAGTTATTTGATGAAATGTGGGATTCAGAACCAATTCGTTTAGTTGGAATTAGATTAGATAACTTAGTAAGTACCGTAACTTATCAATTATCATTATTTGAAGAAATAAAAAGGCGTGAAAAAATCAATAAAATTGATGAAGTAGTAGACCAACTCAAAAAAAAATATGGTTCTTCTATAATAAAATCCTCGGCAACTATGGGAAATACTATAACTAAAAAATATTAAATATAAGTAATTATTATGGTATACTTATATAGAGGTGAGAATAATGAATGAACAAATAATAAAACAAATAAGTTTTGATTTAAAAATAAATGATAATCAAACTAAGGAAACATTAAAATTATTAGAAAGTGGTAATACTATTCCTTTTATAGCTCGTTATCGTAAGGAAGCAACAGGTAATTTAGATGAGGAGCAAATAAGAAAAATAAGTGAAGTTTATTTATATCAGGTTAATTTATTAAAAAGAAAAGAAGATGTTATTAGATTAATAACGGAAAAAGAGTTAATGACAGAGGAATTAAATAAACAAATAATGCAGTGTTTGAAATTAATTGAAGTAGAAGATTTATATCGTCCATTTAAAGAAAAAAAACAAACAAAGGCAACTAAGGCTATTAAAAATGGTCTTGAACCATTAGCAAAGCTGTTTTTAACTTTTCCTAAGGAAGAAATAACAGATTTAGTTAAACCATATTTAAATGAGGAAATAAAAACAAACGAAGATGCTTTAATAAACACAGGTTATATTATTGCTGAAATGATTAGTGATAATGCTAATTATCGTAAATGGATTAGGGCTAATACATATATATATGGTAATATAAAAAGTACTAAGAAAAAAAATAGTCATGATGAAAATCTTATTTATGAAATGTATTATGATTATGAAGAGCCCCTTAAAAGGATTAAGCCTCATCGTATTTTAGCACTAAACCGTGGAGAAAAAGAAAAAATATTAAATATTAGTATTGAATATGCTAAGGAAAAAGTATATGATTATTTAGAAAAGAAAATAATAAAAAATTATAAAGTAGCGGTAACGCAAATAATAATTGATGCTATAAAAGATAGTTATAAGCGCTTAATAAAGCCTAGTATTGAAAGAGAAATAAGAAGCGAATTAACTACATCGGCATCAATAACAGCTATTGATAATTTTTCT
>JAVWOV010000066.1:0-3035 GCA_036636255.1 Bacilli bacterium | reverse complement strand
GTTTTCCAACTATTATAAGTGCTTTAAAAATTAATGTTAGTATGTCTTTAATTGGCGTTATTATGGGAGAGTTTTTGGTTTCTAAAGATGGTATTGGCTATTTAATTATGTATGGTTCACAAGTGTTTAATTTAAATTTAGTTATAACTGGTATTATTATTTTAGCAATTGTATCAGCTGTTATGTATTATTTTATTTTTTATATAGAAAAAAGACTAATTAAAAACTAGTTTTTTTTATTCGAAATTTTCACATAATTTAATATCTGCTTTAGCATTTAATTTTAAATCAGCGATATTTCCTTGTTTAAATGCATAATACCCAGCTGCTCCTATCATAGCGGCATTATCTGTACAATATTTAGATAATGGAATAGATAAATTAATTTTATTTTTTTTACACAATATTTCTAGTCTTTCTTTTAAGCCTTGATTGGCTGCTACGCCTCCAGCTACTACCAGATTATTAATTCCAAGTTCATTTAAGGCGTGCATCGTTTTTTTTGTTAAAATTTCTACTACAACGTTTTGAAATGTAGCTGCTAAATCATTATTATCAATTTCTAAGCCTTTTTGCTTACTATTATGAATTAAATTAATAACTGCGCTTTTTAATCCACTAAAACTAAAATTATAACTATTATCATTTAAAGGAATAGGTAAATTATATCGTGGTTTTCCCAAATGCGCTAAAGTATCAATTATAGGCCCACCAGGATATGAAAGGCCCATTACTCTAGCCACTTTATCATATGCCTCTCCTACTGCATCATCCAAGGTACCACCGATTTTTTTAAAAGAATAGTGTTCACGCATATAGATTAGTTCTGTATGTCCACCACTAACAACTAAAGCAATAAGGGGGAATTTAAGTGGTTTCATAAAATTATTAGCATAAATATGACCAGCAATATGATGAACGGGAATAAGCGGTTTTTTGTAAAGATAAGAAAGCATTTTAGCACTCATTGTTCCTACTAACAAAGATCCCACTAATCCGGGACCATTTGCAACAGCGATTGCATCAATTTTAGCTAACTTTAATTTGGCTTTTTCTAAGGCTTCTTCTAAAACTATTGTAATGTTTTCAATATGAGCACGACTGGCTATTTCTGGTACAACCCCACCATATTGCTTATGAATATCTATTTGTGATAAAACAACTGTTGAAATATCTTGACAACCGTTTCTTATAATTGAAACACTTGTTTCATCACAACTAGATTCAATAGCTAAAATATTCATATCCTTCATTTTTGACTCCTTACTTCCATAAAATAAAATTACTAAATGCTTTATACTTCATTGTTAATTTTATATTTTTCTTCGGCTTCCGTTAATTTTAAATAATTAGGATTAATAATATGTGGATTAACGGGCTTATCATCCAAATGATTTATTATAATAGGTAGAATACGTGGATTTGGATTGATAATTTTTCCCGTAACTAAAATATCGTCATAAGTTACAAAAACAGTTTTTTTTTCTTTAAATTCGTCAATTATTTTGCTTAGCATTATATATCTATTTTTGGAAATACAATTTAATTTTTTATCGTACATCCCTGCATACACAAAATTTCGTCTAGCATCAATTAATGGTACTATATAATTACCCCTAAATTTTGTTGATGCTAAAACCTCTAGACTTGAAATAGGAACAATTTCTGTTTTAAATGACCATGCATATACTTTAGCGATCGTCACTCCTATTCTAATTCCTGTAAAGGAACCAGGGCCTGTTACCACAAAAATTTTATCAATATCCCACGGACTTGTTTTTGCTTCTTTAAAGATATTATCAATTATTACCATTATATTAACTGATATATCACGATTACTTTTTTCACTATAATAAGCAAGTTTTATTTTATTTTTATAAATAGCCACTGTTACCATATTATTAGATGTATCTAAAAAAAAGTATTTCAAAGAACGGCCTCACATAATTCCTCATATTTATCACCGTAAGGATGCATTATCAAAACTCGCTTATTTTCATCTATTACCTTGAAATTTATATCTAATCTTTCCTTTGGTAAAAATTCTTTGATTGTATCTGCCCATTCGATAACAACTACTCCACCTTTAGTAAAATATTCTTCAATTCCAGTTTCTGTAACGTTACCATTCAAACGATACACATCCATATGATATAAAGGTAATTCCCCTTCATATTCTTTGATAATTGTAAAA
Organism: Bacilli bacterium; assembly: GCA_036636255.1. Taxonomy (GTDB): domain Bacteria; phylum Bacillota_I; class Bacilli_A; order RF39; family UBA660; genus CALVXC01. Next base: position 841 of record JAVWOV010000066.1, on the reverse strand, counting down.
GTAGGCGAAGTAATACTATCTTTAATTCCTAAAGCGTTAGCAATACCTTTTGTAAAAATTGTTTTCCCACTACCAAGTTCACCATTTAAGCAAATAATCATATTAGGAAATTTTTCTGACTCAAAATTTTGAGCAAGCTCGATTGTTTCAACTTCGTTACGCGTTGTAATTCTAAATTCCATTCTATATCACCAATAATATTATATCAAAAACAATTCCTATAATACAAGTATTATCACGAAATTTACTTTTTTATTTAAAATAATTGTTGACAGTTATTTAACACATCTACAATTATTTTAAATCACTAATTAATTTCCTAAAACATTACCTTTTTAGTTATGAAAATGTTGATAAATTAATATCAACATTTGTTTACAAAAAAAAATTGGCAACTTGCTATCTTCGCTTACACTATTTTCGCCGTTAAAGTGCTTAACTTCTGTGTTCGAGATGGGAACAGGTGTATCCACTTTGCAATTGTCACCAATTTAATATAGAGAAATAATTCTCTGAAAACATGATAATGTGGTTTCTCATTTTAGGATTAATCAATGTTGATTAAATCCTCGATCTATTAGTACTAGTCAGCTCAACATGTTGCCACGCTTCCACCTCTAGCCTATCAACCAGATAGTCTTTCTGGGATCTTACTTACATAACGTAATGGGAAAATTCATCTTGAAGTTGGCTTCCCGCTTAGATGCTTTCAGCGGTTATCCATTCCATACATAGCTACTCTGCAATGCCACTGGCGTGACAACAGATACACCAGAGGTATGTCCATTCCGGTCCTCTCGTACTAGGAACAGCTCTCCTCAATTTTCCTACGCCCACGACG
>JAVWOV010000065.1:0-3081 GCA_036636255.1 Bacilli bacterium | reverse complement strand
ATATATACATCCCCCAATTCCTACTGTACCGTCAATATTAGGACAGCTAAAGTTGCCGTTTAAGCTTATTTTTGCAACTTTATTATGAAATTTTTGCTTGTAAAAGTAATCTAGAGTATAGTATCTTTTATTGTTATTGGTATTTTTATATAAATTCATTCCCCACCTCTTTATTTATTATAAAGGTACATAGTATTATTTGTCAATGTCGTATATTATTAAAAAAAATTATTTTTTTTAAGAAAAGTATTCCTATTTTTTTGTTTTTTTGTTATAATTATAAAAGGAGGTAGATATGAAAAAATATGATTTATTAAAAGTCTTAGGAATTGCTTTTTTGATTCTAGTAGTTCTTAGCTGGATTATTGTTCCAGGTTCACTTGCAAGTGGACAGTTTGTTAAAGGAGAGGGAACAACACCATTAGGTCTGTTTGATTTATTCAGATTACCTGTTGTTACTATTGGTTCATGTTTTCAATATGGAATTATTGTTTTATTGATTGGTGGATTTTATGGGGTATTAAATAAAACAGGTGTCTATGAAAAAATTGTTGAAGGATTAAGTAAAAAGTTTAATGGTAAGGAAAAGAAGTTTTTAATTATTACGATGTTAATGTTTATTCTTCTTTCATCTTTGACCGGACTTACTTGGGTATTGTTTATTATTGTGCCATTTATAGCAGCAGTGTTGTTAATGATGGGCTTCAATAAAATTACTACGCTTGCAGCAACAGTCGGATCAATTTTGATTGGTTTGATGGGTGCTACTTATGGTTTTGGTATCAATGGTTTTATCATTAACCTTTTCGAGATTAATGTTAATTATCAAATTGTTACTAAAGTTGTTTTCTTATTAGTAATCACTGTTTTATATGTAGGTTTTGTTACTATGATGGCTACTATTATTAAAGAAAATAAGCCTACTAAAAAAGAAGTTGCTAAAAAAACAAGTACAAAAAGTACTACCAGTAAAAAAGAAGATAAGACTAAAAAAGAAGAAAAACCAAAAGAAGAAATAAAAGAATCGTTAGATATTCCTTTATTTATTAAAGGTGAGGCTAAGGATAAAAGTACATGGCCACTTATTATTATTTCTATATTTATGATATTATTATTATTATTTGGTATGTATAATTTCTTTTATTCATTTGAAATTGAAGTTTTTCAAAAGTTCCATACTAATTTAACAGAATTTACTATTGGTGGATATGCAATATTTGCTAAACTTTTAGGAAATGTCAGTGCGATTGGTTATTGGGGTAATTATGAGTTAGCAGTTATCTTAATATTTGCTACCATTTTAATTAGTTTAATTTATGGTATTAAATTTAAAGATATGATGGATGGTTTTGTAACTGGTGTTAAGCAAATGTTGAAACCAGCTTTCTATACCGTTATTGCTAGTATAATTTTTGTATTCTTAGTTACTTCTGGTACAGGAAATTCTATTTGTGATACAATTGTTAATTGGATTTTATCATTCTCTAAAGACTTTAATGCATTTTTCACTAGCCTAGCTGCTGGTGTTGGAAGTTTATTCTATAATGATTTTTATTACTTAGTATATTCTGTTACAGGATATTACACTACAGCTATTACAAGTGCTAGTACACTTGGCGTAATAGGTATAATTTATCAAGCTATTTATGGTTTGTTTATGTTATTCTTACCAACAAGTATTATTTTAATAGCCGGTTTAAGTTATTTAGATGTTTCATATAAAGAATGGTTAAAGTATATTTGGAAACTATTATTAATCCTATTTGTGGCAATTATAATCGTTATTGTTATTGTTGCCCTTATGGTATAAGAGATATTTTATCTCTTTTTTTTTGCTTTTTTATATAAAAATATAGTATAATTATAATGTTAGTAGGTGTTTTGTGAAATATATTATTGATAAAGTTAGCTATAATGTTATTGTTGAAAGAAAGAATAATAAAAATACATATATTAGAGTTAAAGATGATTTTAATATTTATGTGACGACTAATTATTTGACATCAAGGCATGAAATAAAGAAGTTAATGAACAATAATTTAACTTCTTTAAAAAAAATGATATTAGTACAACAAAAAAAAATAAATAAAGTGAATAATTTTTATTATTTAGGTAAGGAATATGATATAATTATAATACCAACTTTAAATGATGTTGTTATTAATGAAAACAATATTATGGTTAAAAGTATGGATGATTTAAATAAATGGTATAGTAAGCAGCTAAAAATTATTTTTACTAATCGTTTAGATTTTAATTATCATCAATTCACAGAAATTATTCCATACCCAAATTTAAAAATTAGGGTAATGAAAAGTAGATGGGGTGTTTGTAATCGAAAAAATAATAACGTTACGTTGAATGCAAATTTATTAAAACAAGATATTACTAAATTGGATTATGTTATTATTCATGAATTAGCTCATTTTGTTCATTTTAATCATTCTAAATCATTTTGGACAGTGGTTAATAAATATTGCCCTAATTATAAAAAAATAAGAAATAGTATGAAGGAATGGTAGTTGTTTATATTGTGACAAAGTTCGCTGTTATTTTTTTTTATAATTAAAAGGGTGATAGAAGTTGAAAGTTAAATTATTTGACGAAGGTCATGAACGTGATTTAGAACAAGCTTTAAATAAATTTTTGTGTGAAAATGATATAGATGTTATTGAAATTAAATATCAGGTAGCATTAGCAGTTTTTTCGGAGGAACAAATTTTTTGTTTTTCGGCAATGATTATTTATAATATAGAATGAAGGAGTACAATATGTTTAAAAAAAATTTGCCAATTATGATGGCAATTGGTTGTTTTATATTGTTTTTGGTGATGACCTTTTTGGTGATGACTGGTTATGTTAGTTATTTGGATAATTTTATTTATGATTTAATTATTTATCCAAACGAGGGATTAACATTTATTTTAAAAATTTTTACAGAATTTGGTGATGCCATTATTTTGGTATTAATAACAGCTTTATTTTTATTTTTATTCAAACAAAGAGTAGTGAGTTTTTTAATAGCAATTAATTTGGTGATAGTAACAATAATTGGTCAAATTGCTAAGTATATTTTCACTC
>JAVWOV010000064.1:0-3229 GCA_036636255.1 Bacilli bacterium | reverse complement strand
ATTAAAACAAAAGCATTATTAATAACAAGTTGAAAATTATCAAATCTTTTTTCCACCCGTCCTTTAAATAAAATAATATCATTAACCTTAATATTCATAAACTTAGCATAAACTTTAGGAAATAAAACAATATCTAAAGAACCAACCTCATCTACTCCTGTAACAAAACACATTGTTTCATTTTTTTTAGTAACAACTGTTTTAATGCGCTCCACCAAAACAACAACCGAAACCATTTGATCAAAATAATTATCTATTTCTATAATAGGAAGAGCATCATATTTGATTCTATATTTAGTAACAGGATGATTATTTAAATAAAAACCTAACACTGAAAATTCCTTAGCCATTAATACTGAATTATCATACTCAGCATATTTTTCTAAAATAGGTACCATTTCATCACTTAAATAAGTGCCAATTTCACTATAATTAATGATAAGTTCCAAATTTAAAAACAAAGTTCGTCTAGTTAAATGAAAACAATCAAAACAACCAGCTAAAATTAAACATTCCAAAACCTTCCTATCCACTAAAACACGCTTAACAAAATCAAAAATATTTTTAAACATACCCTTCTTGCGCTCAGCTAAAATACTCTCAACAATATTTTTAGAAACATTTTTAATCCCAACAAAAGGAAAAATAATTTCCCCAGCAACAATCAAATATTTATCTGTACTCAAATTAATATCAGGATTAAAAATTTTAATATCATTTAACCTAGCATCATAAATATACTTTTTAGTATTAATACTACTACCTAAAACACTAGACAAAATATGTTTAAAAAATACCTTAGGATAATAAAATTTTAAATAAGCCATCCGATAAGCAATAAGTGAATAAGCAACTGCATGGGCTCGATTAAAACCATAAGCAGCAAACTTTAAAATATTTGTAAAAACTTCTGTAGCAAGCGAACGGGAAAAACCATTTAAAACACATCCATCAATAAATTTCTCTTTTTGTAAAACTAATATATCCTCTTTTTTCTTGCTCATAGCCCGTCTTAAAATATCTGCCTCACCTAAACTATAACCAGCCATAATATTAGCAATTTGCATAATTTGCTCTTGATAAATAATAATTCCATAAGTAGGTTTTAAAACATCTACTAAACAAGATGAAAAATAACTAACTTGTTCTAAACCCTTCTTTCTTCTAACATAAGCATCAATATTATTTATTGGACCAGGTCGAAACAAGGCATTACATGCAACAATATCCTCAAAACAACTAGGTGCTAATCTCTTTAAAAATTTAATCATACCAGCTGACTCAAACTGAAAAATGCCTAAAGTATTACCTAATGTAAAAATGCTAAAAACTGACTTATCAAATAAAATATTGTCAAAAGTTAAATTTTCATCAATATCTTCAAGCATATTAGCAATCAAAGTCAAATTCTTAAGACCTAAAAAATCCATTTTAAGCAATCCCAAGCGTTCCAAATAATTCATATCAAAACCCGTCAAATAAATATCACCATGCTTAACTAAAGGAATAATATCGTTCAAATTATTATTGCTCATAACAATACCAGCGGCATGAACAGAAGAATGACGCTTAACACCTTCAAAATGTAAAGCAATATCATAACATTTTGCTAAACTTTTATTAAAATTCAAATAATTTTTAATTTTTAAATTTTTCATATTAGCTTGTAATGATAACAATGGATCAAGTAACTTACAAAAATTATCTACCATCTGCTGATCAATATCAAATATTTTAGCAACATCCCTAATAGCCTGTCTACTTTTCATTGTTCCAAAAGTAATAATTGGTGCTACTCGCTTAACACCATACTTAGCAATACAATATTTTATTACCTCATCTCGTCTACCATCAGCAAAATCAATATCAATATCAGGCATACTAACACGGTAAGGATTTAAAAATCTTTCAAACATTAAATTATATTTAAGTGGATCAATTGTTGTAATATTTAAACAATATGCAACTAAAGAACCAGCAGCACTGCCTCTCCCTGGTCCAACTAAAATTCCATTATCCTTAGCAAACTTTACATAATCAAACACTACTAAAAAATAATCACAAAATCCCATTTTTTTAATAACACTAAGTTCATATTTTAATCTATCTATATAAACAGAACCAACCGTTGCTCCAAAAATTTTTTTTAAACCTTCAATACACAATTTACGCAAATAATGATAGCTATCAAAATCAGGACTATCATCAATAACTGGTAATAAACTGTGTAATTTAGGTAATTTTAAATTACACATGGCATATATTTTATTGTTATTGTCCAAATAGTCTCCATAATTATTTACAAATTCTTTATAACTAACCAAACAATTAGAAGACTTATCAACCATTGTACCTGTTTTAATTTTTATTAAATATGGAAAATAATCTCTATCACTTGCATGCAAATATAATGTTTCGCGCATAAAAACTAGATTATCATAAGTAAGTCCTTGTAATTCTTTATTATTGGCATAACCAATAAAAATATCATTAAAAATACTATTTAAATCATTATATAAATTCATTGATGAAATCGGTACAATTAAAATTAAATCATCCTTAAAACTAACTAAATCATCAATTGATAAAGGTTCTTCCGTCATAATTGTACAAATATTACATAAATTTTGATAACCTACATAGTTTTTACAATATAAAACTAATTTCTTATTATCAACAACAATTTCTAAACCAACAATTGGTTTAATATTATTATCAATACACATATAGTAAAAATCCAAAACACCATACATATTATTATCAGTAATAGTAAGTGCCGATAAATTATTACTAATTGCTAAATTTTTAAGATCATCTAATTTAATCATACTAGACAATAAACTATTATTAGTTTTAATATAAAGCGGAACATAGCTCATATTATCACCACCTAACAATATTATAGTATATTTTAACTATTTTTTCTATAACTATTTGACTTATTCATAAATATATGATAAAGTTATAAGGCATAAGTTACTTGAAAGGGAGGAATTCAAAATGGCTAAAAAAATAACTAGTAAAAAACCATTATTTGGAAATATTAGATCACATGCTTGTAATGCCTCTAGACATGCTCAAAAACCTAATTTGCAAAAAATCACTTTAGACAATGGTGAAGCTATTAGAGTAAGCGCTAGAGAATTAAGAAGTATGCGAAAAGATAATATAAAAAAGGAAATAACTAACGAAACAGCTTAAAAAAATATCTATTTATTAGATATTTTTT
>JAVWOV010000063.1:0-3252 GCA_036636255.1 Bacilli bacterium | reverse complement strand
GCTTTTCTTATGGTTAGGAGAAAAATAGTGAAAAATTCATTTAAAAAAATCATGATTTTATATTTATTTACGCAAGTTGGTTTAATCTGTTTTTTAATGATAATGGGTTGCTTATTTAGTTGTGTTTTTAAGGTTTCAGTTGTTTTATTAAACGGTGATTTATTTAAAAAAATTCGTGAAGACATAGCGGTGATTGAAGTTAATTATAACGATAACATTTTAGAAAAAACTAATGAAGTTGTTAGTCCACCTATTGTTTATATTGAACCACAGGTAGTGGTTGAAAAAGAGGTAGTAGTTGAGCCATCAGTGGTTACCGTTTTACCGGTTATAACAACTCAACCAGTAAGCCTCACGACTGTTACTAATACAAAGACCGGTATAGCCATTGCTAATTTTGCTTTACAGTATGTTGGTTATCCATATGTTTATGGTGGGAGTAGTTTAACAGCTGGAGCAGATTGTTCAGGATTTGTAATGGCGGTGTTTGATAATTTTGGTATTAATTTACCAAGAACAGCTACAGCGCAAAGTTATACTGGTACTTATGTAGATCCACAATATTTACAGGCCGGTGATTTAGTCTTTTATGGTTATGGTTCTATTATGCATGTTGGTATATATACTTTTAATGGCCAAATAGTTCACGCAATGAATGAGACCAATGGTATTTTTGTTTCAAGTTATAATTTTATGCCGATTATTTCGGCTATTCGGGTTATATAAAAAAACAAGCTAGTAATAGTTTGTTTTTTTTGATATAATTTTAATTAAAGGATGTGTTTTATGGAAACAGTTGTTATTGAAAAAATGGATCATCAGGGTCGGGGAATTGGTAAGGTAAATGAAAAAATTATTTTTGTTCCATATACTTTAGTAGGAGAGATAGTCGAGGTTAAAGTTTTGCAGGAGCGTAGCAAGTTTTTAGTTGGTCAGGTTTTAAAAATAGTTAAAAGTAGTCCGAAACGTGTTTTACCTGAGTGTCCTTATTATTTAGAATGTGGTGGCTGTAATTTGTTACATACATCTTATGCAGAGCAACTTATTATAAAAGAACATATGATAAAAGATATTTTTAATAGATATTTTAATGATTTAGTTAATTTCGAAAAAATTATTGCTAGTGATGTAAAACATTATCGTAATAAAATGACTTTTCAGGTTAAAAATTATATTGGTCTTTATAAAAAAAATACTAATGAAGTGGTAGCAATTGATAGTTGTTTAATTGCTTCGCCTAAAATAAATGAGGTTTTATTAAAAATTAAAGAAGAGCCGTTAGATAATATTGATCAGATTATAATAAGAAGTAATCAAGATGATGAATCTTTGATTTTGTTAAAAGCTCATGGACCGATTAAGATAAATAAATTAGGTACCGAAAATATTGTTGATGTTTTTAAAAATAGTTCTTTTAAGTTAGTAAGTGGTAAAGATCATTTACTTATTAAAATGAATGATTTTAATTTTTATGTTTCTTCTAATTCTTTTTTTCAAGTTAATACTAAACAAGCTATTAAGTTATATGACACTATATTAGCTGTTGGTGATTTTAATAAAAACGATCGCGTTTTGGATTTATATTGTGGAACAGGAACTATTGGTATTTATATTAGTAAATATGTTAAAAGTGTTTTAGGTGTTGAAATTAATAAGGATGCTATAGCTGATGCTAATAAAAACAAAGCGTTAAATGATATTAAAAATGTTTCTTTTATTTGTAATGACATTAGTAAGGTTATTGTTAATAAGCAGGTTAAACCAGATGTTATTATTATTGATCCGCCACGAAGTGGTCTTTTACAAAGCAGTGTGATTGATCTTATTAATTTAAAAGCTACTAAGATTATTTATGTCTCATGTAATCCAATAACATTGGTTCGCGATTTGAATTTGTTAAGAAGTGATTATAATATCGATTTAGTAGTACCGATTGATATGTTTCCTAATACAAGTCATATTGAGTGTGTTTGCTTGCTGACGAGAAACAAGTAGAAAAAGTGCCGAAAAAGGCGATGAAATGGGCGTTTATCGAAAGCTTCGACAGGCAGCGAAGAAACGGTTAATTTGAAAACAATGGTTGGATTTTGATATGACCTTGAGTGTGAATGGAAATCTGCCTTTTGATTTATTATAGGGTTTTTGCTTAGCGAGTACATAGGACTGCTGGCATAGTGGGAGTGTGTAGTGTTATTGACAGCAATTTGAGGGTTTTGGTGGATTGAAAATAGTCGGTGTATTTGTAATGATGCATAACAAAAAAAATGTTCTCATCGCTTATTCAAGTTGATGAGAGCATCTTTTTAAGTTATTTATGTTTGTGCTTTTTACATTAGTTCTCAGAACTCTCAATTTCTTTTAAGGTTCTGTCATCAGCTGTTTTCCACATGATATTACCGTTGGCACTGCCAAAGGTAACAAACGATGCAGCTGTGGACGGACTTCCAAACAGGGCATTTTCAGTTAGAACACCATCATTATTAATTTTTTTGGATAGAACTTGTCTACGCTTTATAATAGCTTCTGGACAACTTTTAGTCGGTGAAAGAGACACAACACTATCTGCAAATACTACAAATCCGTCACTGGTTCTTTTCCCGGTGGCTTTTGTCTTCATTGTATGCAGGTATAAAATCGGTTCATCATCTTTAACCATTACTGGAGCATATTTGACTGATGCCATATCTATTGGTTCAAATATTTTATGCCCAAGGGTGCCCATAACGATTTTAGCATAGTCGATGAATTCCTCCAACTCACTTTCCTTTTCTTCAGTAATGTTGCCCGGAGTGGGATCATTTCCATTTTTGACTTCGTACCTATTGACTATTAATGCCATTTTGCAGAAACGATTTTCAAGATAGCTTATTTCAGTGGGACCAAAGGAATTATTGGATGTGGTAAAAACAACGGCCTCTGTCCAGTAATCTTTATCAGGGTTACGCTTATGTTCTTGTAGGCGATACAGGATGCCCTCGCCGTTTTTTCTTGCACCTGCTTGACCTATGTATGCTACAGCTTCGCCAGTTTGGTCTGATACACCGAACAGAAAATAAACGCCACTTTGCTTTAAATCATCACGCTCTTTACATTGCTCAAGTTCAGTGCGGGGGATTTTATATGCCACGCCCGTCCAATTGGCAAGGGTGCATTTTATCCGCCCTGTGGCTGTCCCATCCATTAAAAATAAGTTTATGCTTTTGCCACGTCCCATAAATTGCAACCTCCTACTATTAGATATGTGATATCTAT
>JAVWOV010000062.1:0-3502 GCA_036636255.1 Bacilli bacterium | reverse complement strand
AAAATCATCACATAAAATGATGATTTTTTTATTAATTTATTTTATTTTTAAGTCCTTTTAATCCTTTTGATCCTTTTAAACCATTAAAATTGCTTAAAATATTAGTATTAAAATTACATATTTTTTTACTATTATTTTTATATTCTTTAATAGCTGTTGTAATCATTTCATCTAATAATTGTCGATAATTCTTTCCTTTAGGTGACCAAAGATAAAAAGCTAAAGAACCAGGGATAGTATTAGGTTCATTTAAATATATTTTTTTTGTATTTTTATCAATTAAGTAATCAATTCGGCAAACACCACTTAAATTCAAAATTCTAAAGGCTTTTTTTGATATAGCTAAAATGTCATCGGCTATTTTGGTATCAATTCTAGCTGGTACAATTCGTGATGTCGAAGCCATTCCTTTAGATTTTTGGCCTTTAGAACCACCGACATATTTATCATGATATGATAATATTTCATTTGAACTTAAGACTTCTTCAATAACACTAGTTTCCATAAACTCATAATTACCTAAAACGCTACAATTTACTTCTATTAAATTTTCGATGAATTTTTCAACAATTATTTTATTAGCATATCTGCTAGCTTCATTAATGGCATTATCTAGTTCATTAACATTTTTAACGATAGTAATACCTACACTACTGCCTAAGGTTGCTGGTTTTACGATAACAGGAAAACCAATTTCTGTAACTTTATTATCGATTTCTTTTTGATCAGTAATATATTCACAATCATAAAACCACGTATAAGGTACTACGGCAATATCATTAGTTGTAAAAACTTGTTTTTGAATAATCTTATCCATTCCTAAAGATGATCCGATAATACCGGGTCCAACATAAGGAATACCTATTGTTTCAAAATAGCCTTGTAAACTACCATCTTCAACATTATTACCATGTACTATTGGGAACATGATATCTAATTCGCTAACAATAGTTTTAAAACCAGTTAATTTTTGTAAATAAAATATTCCATTTTTTTGACACATTACTACTTTTTTAGCATATTTCTTTAAATTGTCAAAATCTTGATAAATTTCAATATCCATTAACATTTTACCACTATACCATGTTTTATCTTTACTAATATAAATTGGTATGATTTCATATTTTTCATCATCTAATTGATTCATTGCTTGGACAGCTGAAATAATACTAACTTCGTTTTCAACAGTTTTTCCTCCAAATATAACGCCTACTTTAATTTTCATTTTTTCCTCCTACTTATATTTTATTGTTTTATTTAACTTGCTTTTCATTAAAAATATCGGGTAAATCATTTTCTAATAACACGTATGTTTCTTTATCTTTTAATTTGTTCATAAGGGTAAAAGCATCTTTAACATCGTTTAGAATATGAATATGTTCTATTGGATATTTTTGATCAATTAATCCATCATATATAGCTTTAGTTTGTTGTTTTCCAATTAAAATAACTTCATCACAAATACCTACCATATGTTCACCAAATTTTTTGTTAAGTTCATATTCTCTAGATGCTAATTCAATCATTCCTGGTGTTACAATAATTTTTTTGCCTGGCATCATTTTTAGTACATCTAAAGCCATCTTTGAACCAATAGGATTTGAATTATAAGCATCATCAATAATGTTAATGTCTCCTACTTTTTTAAGTTCTAAACGGTGCTCGATCGATCTTACTTTTTTAACTCCGGCTATTAGTTTAGTAATTTCAATATTGAAATACTTGCCTAGTGCTAAGGCAGCTAAAATATTATAAATATTATGTTTACCAAGTAATTTTGTTGTAAATGAATAAGCGTTTTTATCGCCTTTAAAATGAACATCAAAAGTTGTTCCAGTATGGGTTAATTTAAGGTTGTCAGCCCAAACATCGACGTCTTTTGCATCAATACCAATCCATAAAATTTTACAATTGTTTTTTAATTTATAATTTGTTTGTAATGAATCATCGGCATTAAGCACACCTACACCATCACTAGGTAAGCTTTCAATTAATTCAAATTTACCTACTTGAATATTTTCTTGACTACCAAAGCTGTCTAAATGAGCTGTTCCAATTTTTGTTAAAATCCCGTATTTAGGATGTACTAAATCACATAGCTCTTTTATTTCTCCTTTTTTAAAGGCTCCCATTTCAGCTATTAAATATTCATTAAATTTATCTAAATAATTATTGATTGTTATAATTAAGCCTAGCGGAGTATTAAAGTTTTTAGGTGTTGGTAATGCATTATATTTGATATTTAAAATATCCGATAAAATATTTTTACTGCTTGTCTTACCATAACTACCAGTTATCCCTATTACTTCTAAGCTTTTCATACTTTTAAGTTTATTTACGGCTTTTGTTTTGTAATAAAGTGCTACCATTTTTTCGATTGGTTTATTAATTACGTTTGCTGTCATGATGATAAAATAATTAATAAAAGCCATGAAACCTAGGTATAAATAATAATATGTAAGATAATCAGTATTAAAAGTTATTATAAAAGTTATAATGAGTATTAAATACATAATAGTTATGGTTATAATTAGACGTTTAACTCTTGTTGTAATTGCTAATGGCTTTTTTACTTGTTCTTGTTTAATTTGTTTATGATAAATAAGGGTTATAATAATGTAAAAAAGACCAAAAAAGATAGATAAAAGATGATTTGCTACAAATAATCCTCCAATAAAAATAATAAATAAAATATCATAATTAAAGCATTTAGATGGATGGTTTAGTATAAAGCGTAAATAACGATTATCATCATTATACCAATTTTGTTGTAAGATATGAATAGCTTTTTTACTTTTTAAAAATAAATAAACAAGTAATGGTATTAAACTAATTAAAAATATTAACATTTTTTCACTCCTTTAAAAAATTATTTAAAACATTTATTGTTTGCTTTAGTCGTTCCAAATAAGCATAATGTGTGCAATTTTCATACATTACTACACCTGATGAACTAATTAATTTTTCTAATTCATAAGCCTCATCACAGCTAACGGCTAAATCATTAGTGCCCCACAAAATCAAAGTTGGAATATGGATTTTTTTTACATCTTCGGTTATATCTAAATTAACATGTAAAACCATTATATCTCGCATCCTGGTTGAAGCATTTTTATAGTCAGTAGAACCGACGTGTTTCTTTACAAAATGAGCTAATGTTTCGGTACCGGGTATTTGTTTAGCTTTTTTTAGCATTTTAGTTTTCCATGATAATTTTTTTATTTGTGGCCTAAATGGGCTTGAAAATAAAATTAAGTTAAGACACTCGTACTTGCTAGCATATAAAAGGCTTATTTTACCACCAAATGAATGACCAATTAAAATAGGCTTGTTAATGCCTAAAATATCTAATAATGTTTTAATGCTATCAACATAATCGTATAATGTCCATGTTTCTTTGGGCTCTGTACTGGCCCCAAAACCTGGTAAATCAATGATAATAATATTAAAATCGTTTTTTAATCCATCACCTACTGGTTTCATCATTTCTATATTTTGTCCC
>JAVWOV010000061.1:0-3610 GCA_036636255.1 Bacilli bacterium | reverse complement strand
TACTTAATTGACCATTCATTATTTTGCTGGTCAATTTAACTTTTCATTCGAGTTTAATTTAATTATTTACCTAAACGTCTTTTTTTTATTGATAATATTTGATATAATATAGGAGGTGTTATTATGAAAATGATTAATGATTTAAAAGTAGTTAGTAAAAGAGAAAATATAAAAGTTATTTCTTTAATAACTGATTTTTTGGTATGTAAAACTAAGTATAATTTTACATTCGAAGAATATTTTAAAATGCAATTATATAAACTTAATGATAAAAAGCGCAATGAAGTTTTAAATAACAACATTAACATTAAACTTATTAATAAACTAAATCCCTTTGAACATCGCTATTTAATGGCTAGTATTTATGAATTCAATCATAAATTTGAATCCTTTATTAAGCGCGATTGGTTATTACTAGATGAACAAAACAATGAAGAATTCCGCTTATTTATCAAAAGTCGAGATTTTATTTTTGTCCCTTCACTTGATAATCGTAAACCAGAAATAATTGATATAAAAAGAAATAACGAATGGCAATTACATCAAGATTTAATAAATAGTTATCGCTACATCATCGAAGAAGTTGTCACGAATCATAAGAAAATCAAAGCCATCAATGCTTCTTCCTTAAATACAATTAAATTTATTACTATTTTAAATAACAATGATGTTTATATTTTAGGAAGTTACTTAAACGTTTACATTAACGATAAAAAATATTATATTTTAATTGATTTAGCAACTGGAAAAACATATAATAAAGCTCTTTTAGATGGTCTTGTTGTTGATCATATTGAAAATTATATTGTTAAAAGCTTTAAAATTCCCTTATGGGAAAAAACATTAGCTATGGTTAATAAGCTCCCTTTTGTTATTGATAAACTAAAATATATTAGTTGGGAAATTGCAATTACCGATAAAGAACCTATATTAATTAAAGCTAGTGAAGAACCAGATTATATGATTCTCAACCATCCTATTTATTTAGAAAATAATAATGGCTTGTTTTATGAAATTAATTTAATTTTAGGAGGTAATTTATGAAAAAGATGGTTTTTAAATTTATTATACTAATTATATCTGCTTGTTTGTGCTCCGTTTTTGTTTTTTATCATGTTGAACGCGCTAAACCAGCACCAATTATACCTGATATTTTGCAAAGCCAAAATGAATTTGAAAATGATTTTATAAATAATACTAATTATACTATAGATAATCCCCGAATTATCTTAAATCCTTATAAAATTTCACCACTTTCTGCCCTTATTATTTTTAATACGGCCGATCTTACTAGTCCAACGGTTACTATTTTAGGTCATGATGATAATAGTACAATAACCAATACTTTTTTACCAAGTAAACAACATATATTACCAATTCTTGGTTTATATCCCGGATGTGAAAACAAAGTAAATATTACTCTCAACGATAAAATTTATTCATTTACAATTACAACAAAATCTTTACCATCTGATTTTATTGTACCTACAAATGTTTTTGCAAATAAAGATATTTTAGAAAACGAGCTTTACTTTGTTACCCCCTCTTCTAAGGGTTATACTGCTGCCTACGACGTCAATGGTGAAGTTAGATGGTATTTATCTGATAAATTCATTTGGGACATTAAGCGTCTTAATAACGGTCATTTAATGCTAGGCAGTAATCGTTTAATTAACAAACCTTATTATACAACTGGCTTAGCCGAAATGGATTTACTAGGTAAAATTTATTATGAATATAATTTACCCGGTGGTTATCATCATGACATGTTTGAAATGCCCGATGGTAATTTATTAATTCTTTCAAACGATTTTTCCGGTGATACTGTTGAAGATTATATCGTTTTACTTGATCGTACTAACGGATCAATTATTAAAAAAATAGATTTAAAAAATATTTTACCAGTTAATGACGGTAAAAATGCTTATTGGAGTTCTTTTGATTGGTTTCATAATAATTCCATTTGGTATGATGCTAAAACCAACTCAATCACTTTATCAGGCCGTCATCAAGATGCTGTTATCAATATTGATTATTCAACTAATTTATTAAATTGGATTATTGGCGATAATTCCCATTGGAGTAAAAAAATGCAAAAATATTTCTTTAAACCCACCGATAACTTAACTTGGCAATACGCCCAACATGCTGCCATGATTTTACCAAATAGTAATGTGTTTTTATTTGACAATGGTAATAATCGTTCAAAATTTTCAAAAAATTATGTGAAACCAATTAACAATTATAGTCGTGGTGTTATTTATAATATTAATACTAATAATAAAACAATTAACCAAGTATGGGAATATGGTAAAGAACGTGGTAGTGATTATTATTCACCGTATATTTCAGATGTTGATTATTTAGGTGAAGAACATTATTTAATTCATTCCGGTGGTCATGCTAAAACCAAAAATACGATTTTAAATAATGCTGCCGGCTTACAAACTAATACAACTTTAACTAGTTACACAACTGAAATTTTGAATAATGAAGTTATTTTTGAAATGCAATTACCAAGTAATTTTTATCGAGCTGAAAAATTATCGTTATACGCTAACGATATATATACTCCCGGTATAGGAAAACGACTTGGCAATATGGAAAAAACAAAAGCTAATTCACATAATCCCTCAATTTTAATTAATCATGATTCTAAAAAAATTGTTAAAAAGTATAACATTAAAGTTACAAAAGAAATTGATCGAACAGTAATTACCGGCAATTTTAAAAAAAGTGATTGTGTATCAATTATTTTAGATAATATTTTTAAAAATAAATCTTATAATATGATTATTTCCGATAAACCTTATAAAGCTCTATGTAAAATAAAAAAATAGTATATTAAAAAGAAAAATTTGATTATACCTATAAAGGGCACGCTAAATAAAAAGCATCTGAAAATGTGGTGAAATATATTTAGAAAGAACTTTAGAAGGTATTTTTTTCATGGAAAAACATAAAAAATGGACTTTTGACGAGAAAGTCTTAAGTATGGGTACGGGCATTTGCAACATCACAACCTACAACAAAATATACTACTAAATTACTAACATCACTATCTAAATTTATAGTAAATGTATGCCTATAAAAGTATAAGCTTATATAACAATCATCTAACCTCCTAGTATAATGTGATTAAATATCTATAATCACATTTTCTTTATTATTTAAATTTTTGTAATGAGATATATATAAACTCATTTTATTATAATATTTGTAAGTGTTAGAGTGGTTTTAGCTTTCTCCTTGATCATTTGGATTTTATTAAAGACTAAAGCCTCTACTTTACAAATGGATATAAATAAGTTGGATAAGAATTAGTTTTATCTATTACCTTTGATTTATCGCTATGTTATATCTTCTAAAGTTATAAGAGGGTTGTCTTATTACTATTAATCCAATTATCAATACTATTGATAATGTTCTAGTTTCTATGGATGATACTGGTTCTTACTGGCCTTCACTATATTCTGCTTTAAATGATGTAAATGTCAACATAAAAGTTTAAAAAATGTCAAAGTTAAAAGTTGATAATTTTATCAGGTTTTATTTTAACATTTATATTTAATCACACCTTTATTTATTCTGATATTCCAATTAACGTAAT
>JAVWOV010000060.1:0-3959 GCA_036636255.1 Bacilli bacterium | reverse complement strand
CAAAAAAGAACAAAAAAGAACATTAGAAAAAATGAACTGAGAGAAAAAAACAAATTACTATCTGAAAAAGGGGGTGCGGACAAATTCTTGGATTGACGTAATTAGTTTACGCTAATCCTAGACTTTGTCAAAGAGCTTGTCAAGAGATGTGTTTAAATTAATTTAATTATAAATAATAAATAAAATCCGAAATTTTATCGGTTTTTATTATTTTATAGTATAATAGAATGTATGGAGGTGAACAGAGTATAAAAACTCGTTAAAATATGCAAACAGATGATTTTAATTTTGAATTACCAGAAAAATTAATAGCTCAAACACCTATAAAAAAAAGAGATGCTTCAAGACTATTAGTAATGGATAAAAAAACAGGGGAAATAACTCATCAACATTTTACTGATATAGTTGATTATTTAAAAAAAGATGATGTTTTAGTTTTAAATGATACTAAAGTTATGCCAGCTAGATTAATTGGAATAAAAAAAAGTACTAATGCTGTTATTGAAATATTATTATTAAAATCTATTCATGATAATAATTATGAATGCTTAACAAAACCAGCGAAAAGAATTAAAGAAGGGGATATAGTTGTTTTTGATGATGATTTATTACAAGCAAAATGTATCATGGTTAAGGATGAAGGTATTAGAATTTTTGAATTTATATATCAAGGGATTTTTCATGAAATATTAGATGAATTGGGCGAAATGCCTTTACCACCTTATATTCACCAAAAATTAGTTGATCAAAATCGTTATCAAACTGTTTATGCTAAGGAAATAGGTAGTGCTGCTGCTCCAACGGCTGGTTTACATTTTACGGAAGAATTATTAGCTAAAATAAAAGCAAAGGGAGTAAAAATAGAATATATTACTTTACATGTTGGTTTAGGTACTTTTAGACCGGTTAATGTTACTGATATAACTAATCATAAAATGCATAGTGAATATTATAAAATGTCTAGTCAAACAGCTATTACTTTAAATAAAGCAAAAGAAAATAAAAATAGTATTATTAGTGTTGGTACAACAACAATAAGAACTTTAGAAACAATTGCTAATAATGGGAAATTTAAAGAAACAAGTGGTTGGACGGATATATTTATTTATCCGGGTTATCAATTTAAAGCTGTTGATAAATTAATAACTAATTTTCATTTGCCCAAATCAACTTTAGTTATGTTAGTAAGTGCTTTAGCTAGTAAAGAGAAAATTTTAAATGCTTATCAGGAAGCTATAAAAGAAGAATATCGTTTCTTTTCCTTTGGTGATAGTATGTTTATAAAGTAGGTGAAATAATGGTTATTGTTATTTTAGGACCAACAGCGGTTGGTAAGACTAAATTAAGTATTGAACTTTCGCAAAAATTAAATGGTGAGATTATTAATGCTGATAGTACTCAAATATATCAGGGTTTAGATATTGCTACAGCTAAAATCAAAAAATGTGATCAAGAAAATATTCCTCATCATTTATTTGATATAAAAAATATAAATGAAAGTTATACTGTTTATGATTATCAAAAAGATTGTCGTAATATGATACAAGTAATAACAAAAAAAAATAAAACTCCAATAATAACTGGAGGGACAGGATTATATATTAAGGCTGCTTTATATGATTATCAATTTAATGATGTTGATGAAACTACTGATTATGTAAATTATAGTAATCAACAATTATATCAAACGTTATTAACTGTTGATAAAAAAACTTTAATTCATCCTAATAATCGAAAACGTTTAATTAGATCGTTAGACTATTATAAAGCAAATAATGAACCATTAAGTTCAAAAGAGAAGACTGATAAATTACTTTATGATACTATTTTTATTGGTTTAACTACTAATCGTGATACTTTATATGAGCGAATCAATAAACGAGTTGATAAAATGGTAAATGATGGTCTAATAAAGGAAGCTAAAGGTATATATGATTTAAATATACAATCAAAAGCAGTTATGAGCCCCATTGGCTATAAAGAATTATTTCCATATTTTGAGCATAAAGATTCTATCGATAATTGTTTAAATAA
Source organism: Bacilli bacterium (assembly GCA_036636255.1). Taxonomy (GTDB): domain Bacteria; phylum Bacillota_I; class Bacilli_A; order RF39; family UBA660; genus CALVXC01. Next base: position 1,925 of record JAVWOV010000060.1, on the reverse strand, counting down.
AATAAAACAAAATAGTCGTAGATATGCTAAAAGGCAATATACTTTTTTTAATCATCAATTACCAGTTAAATGGTTTAATGTTGATTTTATTGATTTTGATAATACCGTATGCGAGGTTTTTAAATATATTAACGAAAAAAAAAATGTTAAGTTACTTTAACATTTTTTTTGATATCCATTATAACTGGTAATATAATTGGTCTGCGTCCAGTTATTTCTGTAACATAAGAAGATAATTGATTAATTATTTCTAATTTTATTTCTGAGTAATTAATATGATTATTTAATTTAGAAATAATAGCTTTTTTAGAAATATCTTCTAAAATTTTAAGTAATTCAATATTTTCATTAACTAAGACAAAGCCTCTAGTTGTAATATTAGGTAATCCTAATAATTTATGATTTTCGGTATCTAGATTAGCAATAACAACAATGATACCATCATTAGCCATAATACGACGATCTTTCATTACGGCATTACTAACTTCGCCAATTCGATTACCATCAACATAAATATCACTGGCTTGAACTGTACCACCACGAGTAACTTTACCTTTATACATTGATAAAACATCGCCATTACCTAAGACAAAAGTATTTTCTTTAGGTATACCACAAATATTAGCGATGTCAGCGTGTTTTTTCAGCATACGATATTCACCATGAAAAGGCATAAAAAATTTTGGATTAATTAACCTAATCATTAATTTTAATTCTTCTTGACTACCATGTCCAGATGTGTGAATATCACTAAGTAATGTATTAGTGTAAACTTTAACACCGCGTAAATATAATTTATTAATTGTTTTGGAAATACTTAAAGCATTACCAGGAATAGCTGATGATGATAAAATAACAATATCATTTTGTTGCAATTTGATTTGACGATGATTTCCATTAGCAATTCTTGTTAAAGCTGCTAATGGTTCACCTTGGCTACCTGTGCATAGGATACAAATTTTATTTGCAGGTGTATGACTAGCTTCTTCGGCCGAAACAAAAATTTCTCGATTTTGAATATAACCACCATCCATGGAAATATTTAAATTTTGATCCATACTACGACCAAAAGTAACAATTTTCCGATTATTTCTTTTACATGTATCTACAATATGTTTCAAACGATAAATATTAGAAGCAAATGTTGCAATTATAATTCGCCCTGTTTCTTGTTTAAAAATATCTGCTAATGCTTCATCAACTTTTGATTCACTAACTGACATACCTGGATTTAAGGCATTGGTACTGTCACTAAGTAACAAGGTAACGCCACGTTTGCCAATTTCTGCCATTTTGTGCAGATTGGCCATTGGTCCAATTGGGGTTAAATCAAATTTAAAATCACCTGTTGTAACAATTGTTCCGTTTGGTGTATGTATACATATACCGTGTGAATCAGGGATAGAATGGGTTGTTCTAAAAAATTCTACTTCAAAATTTTTGAATTTAACAATCGTTTTTTCCGTATAAACAATTAAGTTTTTGTAATTAATTCCTTTTTCTTCTAATTTATGTCTAATCATACCAGTAGCCTGATTAGGCGCATATATGTATGGAATATTAATATTTTGTAATAAAAAAGGAATTCCGCCGATATGATCTTCATGACCATGAGTAATAAATAAAGCTTTTATTTTGTTTTCATTTTTTTTTAAAAAAGTAAAATCAGGTATAACATAATCTACCCCCATTAATTCTCCCTGGGGGAACGTAATTCCCGCATCCGTAATAATAATTTCATTATTATGCATTACACAATACATATTTTTCCCGACTTCACCTAAACCACCAAGTGCAAAGACTTTAGTATCTGCACCTTCAAACATTTTCATATTTTCTCCTTTCTAAAAAATTTTAATTTAACTAAATCATTATACATTGTTTTAAACTATTTGTCAAAATTATTATGGTAAGTTAATTTAAAT
>JAVWOV010000059.1:0-4087 GCA_036636255.1 Bacilli bacterium | reverse complement strand
GTTAGTTTTATTTTACCACACTGTCCACATTTTTGTGTCTATATATCTATACTAATACCAACCGCCGTATACCGAACGGTACGTACGGTGGTGTGAGAGGGACGAAATAATTTAATTATTTCTCTCTACTCGATTGTGAAAATAGTTTAGAAATATTTTTTTGATGTTTATTAGTTTTAATATATCTAAATTTTCGTTTGATTTTTCCAAGCAATCATTCCTTTTTGACAAATAAATTGCTCGAAGATTATTAATACTTTAATAAAATTTAAGTATCCACAAATTGTGCATTTTCAAATTTAATTAATAATAGTAACTTAATAATCAAATATTTTTTTTAATCAATTTACAACAGCCATAATAAATGGTATAATTATTTTAGATAAATATCAGGAGGAATATTATGGCCAAAAAGAAAAAAAGAAAAGATGTCAAAAAAGTTAAAGGCTATCAAATAGAATTAAACGGTATCATTTTAATCTTAATTGCCATCATTGGTTTCGGAAGCTCCTATATGAACATGGGAATAGTAGGTAAATTCATCAGTGCATTTGCCGTTTTTTTGGTAGGAACTTGGTATAATATACTATTATTATTTGTATTTATAACCGGTATTTATATCATGATTAAAAGAAAATGGCCAATATTTTTTACCTCCAACCTAGTAGGCTTATATATAGTAGTTATTAGTATATTAATATTTTCTCATATCAGTTATATAGCAGACAGTACCATAACCAGTATGGCCGTAATAAAAGAAACAATCAATAACTTTTTATCCGCCACCAACGGAATAGCAACAATTCAAGGCGGTGGCATATTAGGGGCTTTATTTTCTAGCATATTTATGTTACTTTTCGATTTAGGCGGCACTAAAATAGTGGCCTGGGTATTATTAATCTGTGGTTTAATAATGTTCACCGGTGTATCCATTTATGAAGTATGTACATGGATAAAAGCAAATAGCAAAAAAATTATTGAAAATAATCGCTTACGTTTAAATGAAAAGAAAATCGAAGACCAAAAACGAAAAGAAGCTAAATTTGAAGAAAAAAACAAAGTTGTTATTTCTAGCGTAGATGAATTAATAAGCGTTAACGAAGAAAAAGAAGAAACACCATTAGTAGAAACTATAGAAGAACAACCAAAACAAAAACCGGTATCCACCAAAGAATATATTTTTCCAGCAATTAATCTTTTAGCTAGACCAGCTAAAAATAAAAACAGTAATAACGATGCACATTTAATTAATGAAAACAGTAATATATTAAAACAAGTTTTTAGTGATTTCGGCATTGAAGCAAAAGTTGTAGCCGCCAATGTAGGACCATCCGTAACCCAATATGAAATGGAAATAAAAGCCGGAACAAAAGTAAACAAAGTCTTAAGCATCCACCGTGAAATAGCCCTCGTACTAGCCGCAAAAGACGTCCGAATACAAGCACCCATTCCTGGTAAAAAAACAGTAGGAATCGAAATACCAAATAAAAGTATAACCATGGTTTCTGTTCGAGAAATATTGGAATCAGTTCCTAAAAACTTAATCGATCATAAATTATTAGTAACCCTAGGAAGAGATATCATGGGTAAAGCAACCTGGATGGAAATAGATAAAACACCTCATTTATTAGTAGCCGGAACAACCGGATCTGGTAAATCAGTATGCATAAACAGCATTATCATTTCCCTATTAATGCGCAATAAACCATCAGAAATAAAACTAGTATTAATAGATCCCAAAAAAGTAGAACTATCCATGTATAACGGTGTTCCTCATTTGTTAACACCGGTTGTAACTGATCCTAAAAAAGCTAATATAGCCCTAAAAAAAATAGTTGTTGAAATGGAACGACGTTATGAATTATTTAGTGACAACGGTGTTAAAAATATGGCTGGGTACAATAATTATATAAATAAAAAAAATAAAACAATCGATGAAGCTGGTCAAATAAAAGAACTACCTTATATAGTTGTTATTATTGATGAATTAGCTGACTTAATGTTAGTAGCAGCAAAAGAAGTAGAAGATTCAATCATGCGTATTACGCAAATGGCTAGAGCCGCTGGAATACATTTAATCGTAGCCACGCAAAGACCATCAACCGATGTAATAACCGGAGTAATAAAAGCTAATATACCAGCCCGTATTTCTTTTGCAGTATCTTCAAGTATTGACTCAAGAACAATATTAGGAATGATGGGAGCAGAAAAATTATTAGGGAAAGGCGATATGTTATTCTTACCGATGGGTGAAAATTGTCCAAAAAGAATTCAAGGAACATTTATAACAGAAGAAGAAATAAAAGCCGTAGCCGATCATACCATAAAACAACAAATAGCCCAGTATGACGAAACCCTTATCATGGATGACGAAGAAATGCATGCCACTACCATGCTAGAAGAAACAGACGCCAAGGAAGAACCACTATATAATGAAATAGTAGAATTCGTTATAAAACAAGAAAAAGCCAGTGCATCATTAATCCAAAGAAGATTTAGACTAGGATATAACCGAGCTGCCCGAGTTATAGACTTAATGGAAGACCGAGGTATTATCGGACCAAGCAATGGATCACGACCGCGTCAAGTATTAATAAAAAATGAAAAAGAAGAGGAGTAAAAAATGGAAAAAGCAAGAGCACTAACCGATGAAATAATTAACTTATTAGCACAAGCTAAAATCGTAGGCAAAGACAACCAACACATTGTAGGCATTAAAACAAACAAAACCACCTCCCAAAAAGAAACAATAATCACAAATTTAGAAGAAGAAATAAAACAAAAAATATTAAAAGAAAATAAAACCCCCGAGGATTATAAGGACTACTATGATCATTATAAACAATATATTATCAAAAAAATGGAACAACAAAACATATTAGAACCCCTTGAAGAAATTATAATAATTATATTACAGAAAATAAAAGATAAACGAAAAATAATTATAAACTTAAAAAAACAAACAAACAGTGAATTTAATACCTTTATTATTGATTCCGAAGAATTAACCCGTAAATTACATGAAAATGCTCTCTATATAATAGGAGAAATGGAACAATCACCTATAAATAATTCTTTACCTAATAAAAAATGTGATTATGAACAACCACCAAATACATTTATCATAACAAAAGAACACCTAAACGAACCTCCAAGAGATTTAAAAATACCATCATTTATGGATAGTAGTAAAAACAATACAAATGATAAAGATGACGATAATAATTTTTTTAAAAAATTTCATCGATAACATAAGTAAAAATATAGCTAATAAAGGAGTGGAAAAAAATGAAACAAAAGCTTACTAGTATATTTATTAAAAAGAACAAAATAAATAAAAAAAATGTTTTTTTTAATACTAAATTATTAATATTAATAGCAATTGTTACATTATTTGTATTACCAGGGCAAATAAATGCTGATAAAGTAAGATGGTCAAGTATAAATGATAATTCAATAGGACCAGACACAGCATTAAATGAATTAGAAACAAAAACAAACGGTTGGAGTAACGTTCCTAGTTTATATTATACCGTATCAGGCTTAGATCAAAATGGTGTTAGAAGATTTCCTGATATAAATAGATCTAATGTAAAAGCTAGAATGATTACATATGCAGAAGCAGTAAGCCTAGGTTGTATAGGAGGTGCTAATGCTTGCCCTGCTTGGTTAGCTCTTAATTTATCAAACAATAATACTGAAGCTGCACCACTAGGGTATTGGATGAGTACACCTGCCAGTAATGGGACTGACGTATGGATGGTTGATTACCTTGTACGCGCTTACAATGGACATGGTGGCCATACAACAGGCTACGGCGTTAGACCAGTAATAGAACTAAAAAAAATGCCACCACCACCACCATATAAAGATGCCAGTGGAGCTAATCAACCAATATTAAAAGACGGAATGATTCCTATATATTTTGAAGGAAACACAGCTAAAAAAGCTGATATTAAAGAGAAATGGTATGATTATAATAATAAAGAATGGGCTAATGCTGTATTAGTTACAAATGCTACTAGAGATACTTATAAAAATGCTGCTAAGGGAACTAATATAACAGAAGCTGATGTTTTAGCTTATT
>JAVWOV010000058.1:0-4333 GCA_036636255.1 Bacilli bacterium | reverse complement strand
TAAAATAGCAAAGACTAAAATTATGGTAACCACTTTAATTTGAAAGGCTTTCAATTTCATTTAACGTTACCTCTCTCATTTTTATTTGTAATTTTCGACATTAATATCTTTTTTTCTAATTATACTATAATAAAGTGATATAGTCAATGTGATTTTTGATGATTAGTCATATACATAACAAAAAACGATTATTTTATCGGGGCAAATAAAATAATCGTTTTTCTTCAAAATTTGATTATCTATTTTTCTGCCTTTGCTATCTGTTTTTACTAATGGTAGAGCATCAATATAGTTATATTTTAAAAATGGTTGATCTGCTAAGGAAAGACAGGTAATTGCATCTAGTTTTGCACTAGCATCTATTACTTGAAAAATACCAGGAATCATAAATTTTTCTCCCTTTTTTAAGATTTGATCTTTTTTTTGATTGTTATTATTTGTTTGCTTTAGTTCTTCACTTATCATATTAATAAAACGATCCCACCCTAAATCTAGGGTACGGTGAGGACAATATTTATGGGAATAATCTTGATGTTTTGTTACTTGTTCTATATCAAATTTGTAACGCTTTAAAATGTCTGCAATTAAAATTACAGCATTTTTTTCGGCTTGTAAAAATTTTGAACCGCCACTTTTAGAATAGCATATTTCGATTGCTATACCTTGTCTATTTCCTAAGCCGTTTATACCATCGCCGGCATTCCAACTGTTTCTGTTTTCTTCTATTCCTTGTACTATTTGTTGATCATCAACAGCATAATGAAAGGAAATTTGTTTGTTATTGCTACTCATGTAATTTACTTCATTAATGGCACTTGCATCATTTGCTGTATTGTGAACAATTATTCTAGTAGGTTTCATATTATAAGGACATTTAAGATGATATTTTCTACTATCAACAATTTTTTTGATAATTTCCATCTTATTCCTCCTTTCTTAATTGTTTAATAAGTTGATTACTAAATACAGTCGTACCGGCAACGAGAATTCCTTGAATAATACTATTTATGATTGATATATCGCCCATAAATATCGATAAAATAATGGCAATAATTAATAATATAAATGGGATATATTTATTTTTTATTATTTGAGTATTTTTGATAATAGTTCCTATTATATATAAAACAGGAATTAAAATTAATCTGTTTTCAATTATATAGTTGGTAAATTCCACGCTATTCACTCCTTTCAACTTTTACTGGTGGTAATCTAAAGCATTGATTTATTAATTCTTGAACGCCGTGATTACCACCTAATGATTGATATTGTTCATATAATTTTTCTAGACATGAACGTGCATAATCTGGTAGATATCCTATAGCAAAATAGCTTTCTATTTTAGTTGTTATATGACTACGAAGTAATATTATCATACTTTCTTTCATTGCTATATTATTACGACGATTTCCTTTTAATTCTTTGGCTATATAGCCCAGGCATATTGTTAAAATGGTTGGTAAGGCCCAGGCTATTAATATATCAAGCATTATTACACCTCATTTCTTAAATTTTATTAATAATACTTATCTCTTACATTAACATTTTATTCATATTTTATTTCTTTGGCACGTGTTTTGATGGATATAAAAAGGCCTAAAAAAAATCAAATAAATTCTATTTGATTTTTTTGCTATATTTTTTTATACATAATTTTTTTATATATTTCTACTGCTAATAATATTGGTAACGCTAATACGAAGAGTATTATAATATGCGTTATTGGTATGCTGCTTGTTTGTAGAAATGTCGCAAAAATTGGAACTTCCATAACAATAATTTGTAAAGCTATCGCTCCTATTATACTTGCAAATATAAATGGACTGTTTTTAAATGGTATTTTGAAGGTTGATGTTTTTTCACTGCGACAGTTTAGGACATGAATATTTTGAATAAATACCATGAGTACCATAATATAACCACGAGCAATGGATGGTTCAAACGCTAATACCTTTAATAGGAATAGCCATGCAGCAAAGACAATTAAACCAATTAAAACTCCCGAGAAAATTGTTTCTCTTAATAATATTTTGTCAAATAATGATTCTGAAGTTCTTCGTGGTTTTTCTAACATAATACCTTTTTCGCTTTTTTCAAAGGATAAAGCGAAATCTTGTAGGCCGTCGGTTACAAGATTTAACCATAGTAATTGTATAGCAATTAGTGGTATTGGTAAACCAAATGCTACAGATAATAAGAAAAACAATACTTCTGATACACCACATGATAGTAGCATAAATGATACTTTTCTAATATTACTATAAGCATTTCTACCAGCTTTAATACCGGCTACGATTGACATAAAATTATCATCAACAATAATCATTTTTGCTGTTTCCTTGGCAACATCTGTTCCACTACCCATTGCTATTCCTATATTGGCAGATTTTATAGCTGGGGCATCGTTAACACCATCTCCAGTTACCGCTATAAATTCTTGTTGTCTTTTATAAGATTCAATAATTTCAAATTTTTGTAATGGAGTAACTCTAGTAAAGACTCGTTTATTTTTGATAAATTCATCGAATGTTTTATGGCCTAATTTTAAAACTTTTTCGACTTCTAATGCTGTTGTTACTTGTTCCATGCTAGAAGCAATATTTAATTCTTTAGCAATACTATATGCAGTTAATGGGTGGTCACCGGTAACCATGACTACTTTAATTCCGGCATTTTTACATTCTTCAATTGAATTAATTGTTTCTTTTCTAATAGGATCGATGAATGCTACTAGACCAATAAATGTTAGTTGTTTTAATTCGTTATTTTTACCATTACATAAAGCTATTACTCGGTAACCTTGTTTTGCTAATTCTTCATTTTGCCTAGTTAGAACATTTTTATCAATAGGTACTATTTTATCATTAATTTTCATTGTTGTAGTAAATTCAAATATTTTTTCTAATGACCCTTTAGCAGTAATATATTTTTTATTATCTTCTTCGTAATATACTGCGGAATATTTATTTTCTGATTCATAAGGAATTGTTTCTAATATTTTCATATTATGATTGATATCAGGAGTTTTCTTTGCAAGTGCTAAAAAAGCTATATCTATTGAATCGCCAAATGATTGCCACTTTTTATGTCTTTTTTCCAATTTTGCTTCGTTATTGATATTTCCTAACGAACATATTTCGATTATTTCTGATAAATTATAATTTTTATTTGTCGTAATATTTCCTTGATCGTTATATCCTGTTCCTTCTATTTCAAATATATGATTATTTGGTAGGACTATTTTTTTAGCTGTTTGTTCATTAACTGTTAGTGTCCCTGTTTTATCGCTAGCAATTACTGTACAACTACCTAAACTTTCAACAGCATTTAATTTTTTTACAATCACATTTTTTTTAGCCATTCTATTAGCGCCTATTGTTAAAGCCATTGTAAGTGCTAAAGGAAGACCTTCTGGCATTGCTGATACTGATAGAGCAATAACTGCTAAAAATATTTCAGTTCCGGTAAATCCTTTATACCATAGTAAGATAGTAATAATAATTGCTATTAATATAATTAGAATACTAATTTGTTTAGAAAATCTTTCCATTCTTATTGTTAATGGAGATTTTGTTTCCTTAGTTTGCGTTACTTTATTAGCTATTTTTCCTATTTCTGTTAATATTCCTATTTCAACAACTATACATTTAGCACGACCGGTTATAATATTTGTTCCTGCATATAGCATATTTTTACGATCAGCCAAAATAGTTTGACTGTCTATATTGTCAGAATCTTTCAATTCAGCAATACTTTCTCCGGTTAACGATGATTCATCGACTGTTAAATTCTTACATTCTATAATTCTTAAATCAGCGCTGATTTTACTACCCGATTCTACTAAAACAATATCACCTTTTACTAAATTACTAGAATCAATTATTGTTATTTTTTTATTTCTTAGTACTTGTACTTGTACTTTTATTAATTTTTCAAGAGCGTTAGCGCTTTTTAAGGCTTTCCATTCTTGGAATGTTCCCATTAAGATATCTAACATAATAATAAACAGTATAGCAATCGCATCAATTGTTTCTCCGACTAGATAAGATAGGATAGCAGCTACAATTAAAATAATGACAATCGGGTCTCTAAATTCAGATAAAAAAATTTTGACAATACTTTTTTCTTTTTCTTTTGGGAGTATATTTAATCCGTCTTTTTGCAATCTTTTTTTTATTTCTTGATTAGATAATCCGTCTTTTGAAGTGTTTAATTGTTTTAATATTTCATTAATATTTGTTGAATGATAAATCATTTTTTCACCCTTATTCTTAAAACATTATAACTTAATATTGATAAATTGTCTAGTCATTAAATATATTTATTAAAAAAG
>JAVWOV010000057.1:0-4760 GCA_036636255.1 Bacilli bacterium | reverse complement strand
TTAAAATTTAACAGTGCTGAGAGTCTTTTACCAGCTTTTTTTAATGGTTTGGCGATTAAACAATTAATGTGGTATATTATAGGCTTTATTTTAGCGTATTTTGTTATGTTTGTCGGTAATCATTTTATTTATAAAAATGCCTGGATTTTATATAGTATCGGTGTTTTTTCATTAATATTGTTGCTCATTTTTGGAACACCGATTAATGATGCTAAATGTTGGTTTTCTATTCCCGGAATTGGAACATTTCAACCTAGTGAATTTATGAAAATAATTTTAATCATTACTTTGGGAACAGTTATTCATAAGTTTAACGAAGATTTTAGTGAACCTTCTTTTATGGATGAGTTTAAATTTTTAATTAAGATTGGTATTATTGTTTTCATTCCAAGTATTTTAACTTTTTTACAACCCGATACTGGAGTGGTATTAATTTATTTATTAATTACCTTTGTAATGCTTTTTATTTCTGGAATTAGATATCGGTGGTTTGGTTTTTTAGCAATAATTATTGGTCTTGTTTTGTTTGCTGTTTTAGGTGTCTATTTTATTAATTCCGATTTATTTATCAAAATATTTGGAACAGATTTCTTCTTACGCGTTGATCGTTTACTTGATTGGTCTAATAAAAGTGGTTATCAATTAGAAAATGGCATTAGCGCCATTGGTTCAGGTGGCTTATTTGGATTAGGTTTAAATAATACGCCAATTTATTTTCCAGAACCACAAACTGATTTTATTTTTGCCGTTTTCAGCAGTAATTTTGGTTTTATCGGTTCTACTTTCTTATTAGGAGCATTAATGTTTTTTGATATTAGGTTGATTTTATTAGCAATTAAAAGTAATTCTAATATTAATAAATATATTATCAGCGGTATGGTCGGTATGCTTTTATATCAACAGATTCAAAATATTGGTATGACTTTTGGTCTAATGCCTATTACCGGCATTACTTTGCCCTTCATTAGTTATGGTGGCTCTAGTTTACTTAGTTATATGTTAATGGCGGGAATCATTTTTAATATATCTAATGAAAATATTAGATATACTAATTAAATTTTATTAAAAAAAATTGCTTTAATTAGTAATTTTTTTTAATAAACAATATTTACATTCATATGCACAAGCATTTTTCAAATAATTCTGTTTGATATTAATATCATTTGTTTGATTAAATAATTTATTATCAACATTACAAAAACCTTTTAAACGTAGTTTACCATATGACCAATCACCTAATATATAATCATAACATGAAAAATATTCAGTATACTTTTTTTGTATTTCTTCTAAGTCAAAGCCTTCTTTATAGTTTTCAATTAATTCAAATTCTTGTTCATTTATTTTATATGTTTTCATCTTTCATTCTCCTCATATAATAGTATTTGTAAGTGATATTTCACTTACATTTAACTATTTTTATATTTATTCTATTTTATAAGTAAAATAGTTAAAACTTTTATTAATAGAACTCTAGTGTTAAAATATTATGAAAATATTTTTAGACTAAGAGCTATTCTTTTTTCTCCTGTAACTCAATTAGTATTTACTATTAAAGACTGTTTCCCTTCTTATTAGTTTTATTTCTTCTAACTCAAATACTATCTCTATTATTGTTTATTTTTTGCTAAACACTTTTTAGTATGTAATAATTTATTTGATATAGCAGAAATTATATACTAAAACTGCTAAAGATCATCCTGACATATTACCAGATGTCTTTACAAAAGCACCCTTGATTGATGCATATTTCAAAATATTAGCAGTAGCATTAAAGGTCATATATCCATGCGTTAAATTAGCATTATATAAGCCCCTTATTTGATCATATATTTTATTTTCATCATATATAATATATGGTTCTTTGATAGTGTCATATGCTTGGATCCATGTTCTTACTTTAGCCGGAGTAGGTATTTCTTTTTGTCGTTGTTGAACATAATTTGTTCCCCATATATTTAATAATTCATATGGTTGCGCCCATACTATATCATCTATTTCATATTGATGTTCATTAAAGTGATCAGGATAAGGCATAGGGCTTATAACATCTACTACATTTGAGATAGCCGGCCAATATTGACCATAAGAAGATACATAATTATGGGCCGTTTCCCCAAAAACATCAACAGATATATAAGCTTTTTCTTTATGAATTTCATCTTTTGCATATAATAAAAACTTTTGAATAGCTTCGGCCTTTTCTTCGTTATAGCTATTTTTTAAATCAAACAATTCTTGATTTTTACTATTGTATAATTGATCAGGAAAACGAACATAATCAAGTTGTATTTCATTAAATCCTAATTGTATTGATTCACGAGCTAGCTTGATGTTATATTCCCAAACTTTTCGATTATAAGGACTAGCCCATGATCCACTATCATATGGTTTATTAGTATTTATATTAATAATCGCACTATCTTCATTATCATTTACATAATAACTATCCTTAAAAACAGTTATTCTACCTATTATATAAAATTCATTATCTTGTAATTTTTTTATTATATTTTTATATTCCTCTTTTTTATAATAAGCATTATTATAAGTTGTTCGCGTATATTGTTGCATAGTATTTGCTTGATAGGCTATATTAGTATCATCTTTTATATCTATAACAAAAGCATTAATATTACTTTGTTTAGCAAGAGCTATATAATTATCAATATTATTTAAACTAGCAATGTTAATATACAAACTTCTCACTTCTTTAGGCATTATGTTTTTTTTAAAATGTGGATGTTTAACTGGATAATAATCTAGTTTACCAGCATCACCTCCACCATAGCTATCCCCTCTATTTTTATGAATTTGATAACTAGCTGTTTCATCATAATTTAATTTAGCAATATCTTGATCAATCACAAGATATTTACCATATACATATCCCACATATTGCATATATTTTATTTTATACATATTAACACTACCGTCTTTATTTAACTTATCATACCCTATCACTTCAATAGCCTCACCCTTATTAATTTGAGAAATAATGCTAGCCTCTTGAGGATTTTTATAAATAGTAACTGGTGTCCGAACATATATAATACGTTCTTGAACAATTTTTTCTTTATTTTTTACTACTTGATTACACTTTATATAATTTATTTGATTAGTTAAAATTTGACAATAAGCTGTTTTTTTAATAGGTATTTGATTATATTTTATTATTGTTCCCCGGGTTATGGTAGTTATTGGCTGAAATTTTTGATTATATATTGTTACTTGGCGATAAAAAGAAGAAGCGTATCCCGTTTGATATTTTATTTGGGTATATCCTTTTAAGATTAAAAAACAACCAATTGATGATACAATAACGAAAATTAAGAAAAAAATAATTTCTTTAACTGTTACAATTTTTCGTTTCATAACTAGTACACCTCTTACAAATAGTATATCATACTATAATTAATTATTCTATAGGCAAAGTAACAAGCGGTGATTGTTGATTCATGCCTTTAACATAATAATTAGGAACTGTTCCTTGAATTAATTTTAAGGCAATAGGAATATCGCTTTTGATAGAAATTTTTTTTGAAATAAAGGGTAAAATTACTTGCTCGTCAATTTTCATAATTATAAACACTTCAATCAAAGCATTATTTATACCATAATTAGTGACTTTTGTTTTTATGTTACTAGTTATATCACCAACAATATTTAATCTTACAGGTATTTTTGGACCTAAGTTAGATAAAAAAGCATTATTCCAGACTATACCCATTGGTACTTCGAAAATGATTCCTTGATCATGATGTTTTTTTTTAAATTTTACATTAATTTCATCAGATAATTGAATGATATCAATTTTACCATTTTCAATTTGTCTTAAACTTATTTGAACATTACTAGTGGTAGTAGTTAAAAATTTATTAACTAATGTGGAGTTAAAGTCGATAGTTTTTATTTGACCCTCATTATCCTTATTTATTATAAATAATTTTTCAATATCTAAATCGTTAGCAACATGTTTGTTAACAGCTTTGGTTATTACAAGGGTTGATAATCGTTTTATTTCTAGTTCGACATAATTCATTAAAGTAGGCATTATTTTTTTATCTAATACTTTTAAAGAAGTAATTATCATTATTATTAAAATGATAAGAATAATAATGATTTTATTAATTGGTTTTATTTTTATTTTTCTTTTTAAGTTCATTTTATTCATTATTTCACCTATACTATTCTATGTTTGGTATACTTTTTTATATATAGGTGATACTATTAAAAGGTGATTTTATGAAGATAGAAAATATTATGTCGCGCGAAATAATTGTTGGAAATATTACAGATTCATTATATGATATTGCCATTTTAATGAAAAAATATAATATTGGTTTTATACCTATTGCTAAAGGTAGACAAATAATCGGTGTTATTACTGACCGAGATATTGTTATTAATGCAATAAGTAATAAAGTTAAATTAGATAGTTGTGTTGCTGATTATATGTCTTTAAATATTATTGCGATTAATAAAGATGACGATATTTTAAAAGCATTAGATATTATAAGTTTTAAGAAGGTTAAAAGATTAATTGTTATTGATAATAACAAGGTTGTTGGTATTGTTTCTTTAGCTGATTTAATTAAAGATGATGATATCAGTTGTAAAGAATTTTTAAACTGTTTTAAAAAGTTATGGGAAATTTATGATAGTGTTAATCTGGATGATTTAGAAATTGATGAATTTTATTTATAAAAAAATAGTTATTTAAATTTAAACCATCACAGCGTAGATAGATTCTACGCTAT
>JAVWOV010000056.1:0-4945 GCA_036636255.1 Bacilli bacterium | reverse complement strand
GAATTATTGATAAAGTTAAAATATCTAGTTTAGAACTAAGTGCGAACGGTTTATTAGAAGCAGCTAAATTATATTATATTGAAAACAATAGTAAATTACCAGTTGATTTAACAAAAGAAAATATAAAATATGCTGGTAATATTCCCGAAAAAGGATTTGGTCAAGGGAATATTGATGGTAAAATAAGATTATATATGTACATGGATGGTTTTTGTTTTATTAAAGGGTATAATGATGAGAAATTTAGTTTTAACAAAGTAAATAAAGATAAATGTGATTTTTATTATAATCGTGTCAATACGGGTGAAAATATTTTATTAGATAATGCTACTGGTAGTAATTTAGAAAATTATAAAATATATGGTAATAGTATTCAAAATGGTATACCTACTCCGGATAGTCCTAAAGAAATAACTAGTCTAGGTAGATATAATGTTAGTACTGGTAAATATGAAATAGATGTAATAAGTAGCGGTAAAAATTTATTTAAACCAGAAATAGTTAAAACTAGTTTAGAAAATATTACTAACAATGATTTTATAAAATTAAAAAAGAATACTAACTATACAACATCAATTAGTAATGTAGCAAGCCCAGGAGTATGGCGTTTTATGTATTCCTTAAGAAAAAACGGATCATACATTACAGAAACATCAACCGATACTACACATATAAATCGTAGGCCGGATAAAGGCTATTTTCAAAAAAACGGAATTATTCCAACTTATATATGGAATAGTGATCTTTCACTTAATGAAGAGACATTTACATTAGATAATGATTATGAATTACTATTTACTAAAAATGGTACAAGCGGTGATTTTATAAATGTTCAAATTGAGCAAGGTACGAGCGCTACTACTTATGAACCGTATCAAGAAAAGAAAACAACTATTGCTTTAAATGAGCCATTAAGAAAAGTAGGGGATGTTGCTGATTATATTGATTATGAAAATAATCGTGTAGTAAGAAATATTGGCCACAAAGAGTTAAAAGGCTGTGATAATTGGTCTTCATATGTTTCTGGATTAAATAATATAATGTCATATTTTATAAAAATAAATGAAGCATCGGCAAAATTTACTTCATCAATTGCTACACATTTTAAAAATTTAAATTATGCTTGGGATATTGGGAGTATAGGTGATTATTCCGATCATTATAATAACAATAGATATTTCGTATTCGGAAAAACTTTAGATGAATGGAAAGCATATTTAGATACTGAAAATACCAAAAAAACGCCTGTAACTATATATTATCAATTAGAAACCCCGATTTATGAAGAAATCAAACTACCAGGAATTGCCACTTTAAAAGGAATAACAAATATAGAAACAACTGACGGTACAATGAGTGCTAGTAATATAGAAGTAGTAAAATAACACTATTATAATTTTTTCAACTGCTCAACATAACAATATTTATTATTAATAATATTTGGCACTATATTTCTTTTTAATAAATATTTTATTTGAATAACAAATTCATTAATATCCTTAATATAAATACCTAAATTGTTTTTTTCAATATAATAAGCATTTTCACTTTCTTGACCAATTATTGGCTCAATAACAACAAAAAATTTACGCATTTTTATGCACTCACTAGTTATTAGTCCACCTGATTTACCAATAACAAAATCACTTATATAAAGAAGCTCATGTATTTCATTACTATACCCTAGGACAATACCTTTTTTAGGGTATTTTTTTACTAATCGTTGAACTTTATTTTTAAGCTTTTTATTTTTACCAGCCACAAAAATAAATTGAAAATCATTATTTATAGTCAATAACTTTTTTAAATAATTTAAATTTTTACTTATACCAACACCACCACATATATAAATAATAGTTTTTTTATTTTTAGAAAGATTATACTTAGACAAAATAACCTTTTTATTAAATTTTTCATCAAACTTTTTAGAAATAGGAATGGGTGATACACATATATGATTACTTTTTATACCTAACTTAAGACAATCTTTTTTTAAATCATAATTAGCAACAAAATATATATCAACTTTATTTAAAGGTTTTACAATATAATTATTCACATGATAATCAGTAAGTAAAAAGCATATTTTAAAATTTAAATGATACTTATATTTTAAATGAACTAAAGCTGCTAAAGACATAAACTGCGTAGCAATAACAATGGCCGGATTTATTCGTAAAATTTTTTTATAAACTCTTTTATTACCATAAAACCACTTAATTAAATTATATGTTTTAAAGGTAGAATTATAATAAATATTTTTATAAATATTTGGTAAATAAGTTATCACAAACTTATTTATTTTAATAAATATTTTTTCTAAAAACGGATGAGCATAACTCGATAAATCCAAATAATTAGCCGAAAAATCATGATTAATTATTTGGCCAATAGCCGATGTAGCACGAATATGACCCATACCATAGGAAGCATAAGTTATTAAAACTTTTTTCATATTTCACCTCTTTTAATTATACTAAATTGATTGCATTTTAGGACAAATATCTATATAATAAATATAGGTGATAAAATGTTATATTTACTTTATGGAAAAGAAACCTATTTAATCGAATCATTTATTAAAGATATTATTGCTAAGCATAATATTGATGCCATTAACATTATAAAATATAATTTAGATAGCGAAAAAGATAGCGAAAAAATAAGCGACGTGTTAGATGATTGCCAAACATTATCTTTATTTAATGACCAAAAAATAATTATTGCAAATAATTTACTAGCAAATTTAACAAAAGAAGAAGAACTTAGTTTAAACCAATATATAAACAACAGTAACAAAAACACCATCTTAATTATTACTGAAATTAAATTAGATGAACGTAAAAAAATTGTTAAAACATTAAAAAGTAAAACCATTTGCAAAGAATTTAATAAAACTAATGTACCACTTTTTGTCAAAGAAAAATTTGAAAACAAAAATATAAGCAATGAAGTAATCGATTTTTTTATCACAAGAGTTGGTAACGACTTAAATTTACTTGCTAATGAAATTTTAAAAATAAAAACTTATAAAGGCGACGAAACAACAATCACTTCCGAAGATATTATCGCCTTAACTACTAAAAATATTACTTTGGATATTTTTAAATTAATTGATTATATTATCACGAAAAACAAATCAGAAGCTATTTGTTTATATAATGAATTATTAAAAAACGGAGGAGAACCAATTGCTATGATTGTAATGCTTGCTAATCAATTTAGAATTATTTATCAAGCTAAAATTTTAATTAAAAAAGGTTATTCCTTATCAGATATTGCCCATATTATAAACATTCATCCATATAGAATAAAATTAGCATTGCAAAATAGTAGTAAATATAACGAACAAACTATTCTTTACTTTTTATATTCTTTGGCCAATCTTGATCTCGATATTAAAATGGGCAAAAGAGACAAAAATATCGCTTTAGAACTTTTTATTCTTAGTACTTAAAAAAGTTAATAAATTATTTTTTTAAATTATCACTAATTTTTTTTAACATTTCTTCATATTTACTAGTTGTTTTAGGTTGATAATAAATTTTGTCTTTTATTTTATCAGGCAGATATTGTTGCTTAACATATCCATTTGGATAATTATGGGGATATTTATAGTCTAAGGATGTAGTTTTAATATGATTTGGCACCATCCCTGTATCAATAGCTTTTACATCGTCAATAGCCTTATTAATAGCTAAATAAGCTGTGTTTGATTTAGGGGATAAAGCTAATTCAATAATCATGTTAGCTAAAGGAATTCGAGCCTCGTTAATACCTAAAAGATTACAAGCCTGAATGCAAGCATTTACCTTAGGACCCATACTAGGGTTAGCAAGACCAATATCCTCATAAGCAATAACCGTCATTCGCCGATAAATACTATCTAAATCACCAACCACTAATAATCTAGCCAAGTAATGAAGAGATGCATTAACATCACTACCCCTTATTGATTTTTGAAAAGCACTTAATACATCATAATGACCATCTTCATTTTTATCATGAAATAAATTAGGCTTATTATTAATGTTTTTTATTATTTCTAAAGTTATAATAAAATCAGCAGTAGAATAATAAGCAATTTCTAGTAAGTTATATGCAAATCTTAGATCACCACTTGCTAGAGTAGAAATATATTTAAGACTAACTAAATTAATTTTAATATGGGGCAAATAACTAGTCTTAATTGCTCTTTTTAAAGCTTTTAAAATTTCTTCATTAGTTAATTGATACAATTCGAAAAGTTGCATACGGCTTCTTATAGCAGGATTAATGGTGTGATAAGGATTTGAAGAAGTTAAACCAATTAAAGTGATTAAACCATTTTCTAAATAAGGTAATAACAAATCCTGTTTATCTTTATTCAAACGATGAATTTCATCCATAATAACCACTAATCCATGATACATTTTAGCTTCCTCAATAACCGTATCAAAATCTAATTTATTATTAATAACAGCATTTAAAAGTCGATATTTTAAATTTAACTCTGTTACTAATGCCATAGCAATACTAGTTTTACCAATACCAGGTTTACCATATAATATCATCGAAAAAAGCTTTTTATTTTTAACTAAATTATATATTATTTTATTTTTAGCAACTAAATGACTTTGACCAATTATGTTACTAATTTTTTTAGGTCTTAGACTAAGCGCTAAAGGTTCATTCATAAAATCACTTCCACTTATATTATAACAAACTTATAAGTATTTGAATAGTCTATTAGACAATATAAACGCATATTTAAACATAGTAATATAATTAAGAAATTTAAATAATTATAATATATAAATAAGATCAATATTATTCAATAAAACCATTTTTAAAAGTTAATACCTAAGATTTTATCATAAATTAATCATAATTAATCATAAAAATCAAGCGTTAGTGTAAAGAGTTTTGGGGAAATTTGATTAATTAAGTGAAAATGAAGTTTTCA
>JAVWOV010000055.1:3703-5156 GCA_036636255.1 Bacilli bacterium | reverse complement strand
TAAAATATACAAAAGATGGATTACATTTAACTAATGAAGGATATAAAAAAGTTACTGAAATATTATTACCATATATAAATGATGATTAACAATCATATATATAATATAACAGATAAATTTGACAGATATATAAAAAATTGTTATAATTATACTCATAAATGTGAATGGCACATTATTCTAGTCAGTAACGTTTATTATGAAGATGGGGCTAAAAATCCATTAAAGAGCATAACTGTGAAGCTTTTGGTGCTTGCTTCTTACGCCCAGTTTGGGGTGAGTGCTGGAAGAAAAGAATGACTGGGCGATCGTAAAGGCATACGACCAACGACCCACCATTCGTGGAGACCTATACTTGTGCTAAGCAACAATGTTGATACTTAGTACGACTTAGGATATAAACCTACTATGTGGCGAAAGTTATGAGTAGTGTAGCTTGTCTTGAATGAATATTTGGGGATAATTGATCTACTTAATTAAATTTATAGCTAAAATTTAATTAAGATTGCAATTTGAAACATTATTTGTAAAAAAGAATTAATAATAAACAATTGTTGAGGAAATCTCCTAGAGTGTCATATTTTTATAGGATTGCAGTGCGTACTAAGTGGCAATCAAGTCATACATTGGGTAACCGTGTATTAGTTTCTTTAAAGGGTAACCACTATACTGGTAACGGTAAGTAGAAACTAGGGAAATCCTACTTGACCTAAGGCGTAAAGTTAACTATATTAATAGCCATTTTATTTTTAATTAAAGTTGGTGAATTTATGCAAATTAACATAAAAAAACAAATTAAAGGTTATAAAAGTCAGCACAAAAAGCAAAAATCTAATCTTAGATGGATACTTAATATCACAATTGCGGCTTTTTTTATTTCGCTATTTTTTTCTTTTTCATCAGAAACAATTATTCCAAACGTTAACATAATTATAGGTATTATATTAGTTATTATTTTTATTTTCTTAGGAATACTATTTGATATGATAGGAATCGCTGTAACAGCAGCCGACGAAGCACCATTTCATTCAATGAGCTCTAGAAAAATTAAAAGTGCTAATGTTGCTGTTGTTTTTAAAAAAAATGCTGATAAAGTATCATCATTTTGTAATGATGTTATTGGTGATATTTGCGGAATTATTTCTGGCTCCGCAGGTGTTATTATAGCTAGTAAATTAAGTATAATTACTAACGTTGATATTTTAATAGTAACATTAGTCATCACAGCTATAATAGCTTCTCTAACAATAGGGGGTAAAGCTATCGGTAAGCATGCTGCCATAAATAACAGTAACATTATTTTATATGAATTTGCTAAAACTGTAGCAATATTTTATCAACCCAAAAACAAAAAAAAATAATTTTTATATTTTTTTGAACCATACTAATAAAGGTGATAAAATGAAAAAAATATTATATACTGGCGCGAGTAGTGGCATTGCTCGTAAGGTTATTA
>JAVWOV010000055.1:0-3693 GCA_036636255.1 Bacilli bacterium | reverse complement strand
ATTAAAGAGAGAATATTATATATATGTAAGTGTTCATACAAAAAAACAATTAGAATTAATTAGTAAATATTACTACCAAGAAAAAAATATTGAATGCATTAAACTAGATATTACCAATAAAGATGATATTAAAAAAATAAACAATTTGGATATTGACATTTTAATTAATAATGCTGCTATTGGTATCGGTGGTTCCATTAGTGAAATTAACATGAATAAAGTACGAGAAAATTTTGAAACAAATGTCTTTTCCTCATTTACAATTGTACAAATAGTATTAAAACAAATGATAAAAAAAGGTCGTGGGCGGATTATAATCATGGGTTCATTAGCCGCCATAATCCCAATTAAATTTCTAGGTGTTTATTGCGCTACCAAAGCAAGTATTCAAAAATTAACACTTACATTACAAAAAGAAATCAAATTAATTAACAAAAAAATCAATATTATTTTAATTGAACCAGGTTTATATAAAACAGGATTTAATCAAGTTATGTTAGATAATAAATATGATTTTATGGAAAAAACAAGTTATTTTAACAATGAATTAGAACTCATTAGAAAAAAGGAAACCTTGTTTTTTAAACTTTTAGAACATAATAAATTAAATTCTATTGTCAACAAAATTATCTTAGCCGTAAAAGAAAAAAGACCAAAAGGTATTTATCGAGCTCCAATAACACAAGTTATAGGTAGTAAATTATATCAATTATTTAAATAAATATTTACTTTTTAATTTAATATTGGCAATTAATAAAATAAAACATAATAATGCACAAAATATACTATATATCCAATATTATAAAAAGAAGATTTATATTATGTTTAAATGATTCAAAAGTTTAAATTTATCATATGAAACATAAAAGTCATTGATTATATTCAATATCAGCACTTAAATGTATTGATTATTAATAATTTTATTTATTATTTACATTATCAGATATATTCCTATTTTTTTCAATTCTATATAAAAAAAGAACTGGTACGGATATATAATAAACGTTAATTAATAACGGAATATTCAAATAATGAATAAAAATTATATAAGGTATGTACCAGTTCATTAATAATATAACCGTTTTACTAAATTTAATACATTTTTTTAAAAATTTAATATAAATAAGGAAATAAAATTGGTTTTTTCTAAATCATCAACTTCTATATTGACATATTCATCAGTTTTTATATTAACATTTATTGCCAAGGGATAATATATATTTTTCATTTCTTCTATTAATATATTCACATTTAATAAGTGAATATTTTTTATGAGTATAAATTTTAGCGTTAGTATAGATATTAAATTTAGATCAAGTTTTAGGACACACTTTTTAACATATCTTATAAATTTCTTGTTTTAATTTATACCAATTCCTCCAATAATTTTAAGAATCTACTAGTTTATCTGGTTTGTATGTTTAATACTTATTATATTCATAAACTAATAAACTACTTTCAAAAATATAAAAAAGATTAATCAAAATTAACCTTTTCATATATTTAAGTCGATTAGTTCGACTAATTTTCCTATGGTAGCGACGGAGGGAATCGAACCCCCGACCTTCCGGGTATGAACCGGACGCTCTAGCCAGCTGAGCTACATCGCCATAAAATTGAACAAGTTAATTATATCAATAAATTTAATTTATATCAATATATTTAGACGTTTTTATTTAAATTTAGTAAATTTAAATAAAAATAATAGCTTTTTATTAATATAATAAGCTATTATTTAATTATTATGCATTTTATTTAAAAAAAATTAAAAGTATATATTACCAAAATTTATTTATAATAATAACGAAAGGACGGAAAAAAATAATGGAAAATAAAGAATTATTACAATGTATCTATGATGACAGTAAAATGGGCGTAGCAAATTTAACAGCACTACTTAATACTATCAAACACAAAGATAATAAAATAACTAACACTATCGAAGATATTTTAAAAAAATACGAATCATTTATTAAAGACAGTGAAAAATCTTTTAAAAAACATAGTGAAATACCTAAAGTATACAAAACAATGGCTAAAGTTGGAGCATTTATGGGCATAAAGATTGAACTTAGTAAAGATAATAGTGATAGTCGTGTAGCAAATATGCTAATACAAGGATTAACCATGGGTAGTATTAACATAAATAAAAATTTAGAAAAATTTAATAAAGCTGATAAAAAAATTTTAAATCTAGGAAACAACTTAAAAACATTTCAAGAACAAAGTATTGAACAATTAAAAAAATATTTGTAATATTTTTTTGCTATTAGTCAGTGTAAAATTTTGTAAACATTATTACTATTTAATTAATATAATGTTATAATCATAATAGAAGTGGAGAAAAAAACATGAAAATTGTACAATATGGTTGTGGCAAGATGGCTCATTATATAATGCGCTACATAATAGAAAACGGCGAAGAAATAGTTGGAGCAATTGATAAAAACATTAATTTAATTGGCAAAGATATCGGAGAAATACTAGAAAGTGATATTAAAGGTATTAAAATTACCGATCCATCAATGACCGCTGATTTATTTAAACAGACTAAACCAGATATCTGTATTATAACCTCAATGAGTTTAATGAAAGATGTTAAAGAAATTTTTTTGTTATGCGCTTCAATGGGCATTAATGCTATTAGTACATGTGAAGAAGCTTTTTATCCATTTAATTCTTCACCAAAATTAACAGCAAAAATAGATCATTTAGCCAAACAAAATAATTGCACTATAACCGGAAGCGGTTATCAAGAAGCAAATTGGGGATTATTAGTAGCTACATTAGCAGGCACAACCCATAAGATAACCAAAATCATCGGTAAATCAAGTTATAACGTTGAAGATTATGGAATAGCTCTTGCCAGAGCCCATGGAGCTGGTAAAACTAAAGAACAATTTAATCAAGAAATTGCCAGTACTGATAACATTAGTGATATAAAACGACAAAAATTAATTAATGAAGGAACCTTTTTACCATCATACATGTGGAGTGTTAATGGATGGTTATGCGATAAATTAAATTTAACCGTTGTTAAGCAAACACAAAAATGTGTACCGCAAATTTGTAAAGAGGATATATTTTCTAACACCCTAAACATGACTATAAAAAAAGGAGTTGTTGTGGGTATGAGTGCTTTAGTTACAACAACAACCAAAGAAGGAATAATTTTAGAAACTGAGTGTATTGGAAAAGTATATAATAAAGATGAATACGATTGTAACGCTTGGACAATAATAGGAGAACCAACTACCAGTTTAACAATCAATAAACCATGTACAGTTGAACTAACGTGTGCAGCTATTGTTAATCGTCTTACCGACGTTATCAAAGCCCCAGCAGGATTTATCCCAACTTCTAAAATGGGTGAATTAAAATATATCAAAAAATAAAGAATTAAATCTTTTTTTTTATTAAAAAATAATGAAATATAAAAAGTAATTGTAAATCATAATTTAATTTGCTATAATGTAATTATATAAAAACAATAAAAGGAGTAAATTAAGTGAAAAATAAAATAGCATATAGTAAATCAGAGGTAAATCTTAACTTATTAGGATTTACCTTAATTGAATTACTAGCTACTATTATCATTTTATCCGTTATAGCTTTAATAACTATTCCTACCGCTATAAGAATTATTGATAAAGTTAAAATATCTAGTTTAGAACTAAGTGCGAACGGTTTATT
>JAVWOV010000054.1:0-5175 GCA_036636255.1 Bacilli bacterium | reverse complement strand
AAATATAGTATAATTATAAAGGCATAAGAAGGTGTTATAAGTGTATTTAAAAGAAATAAAAACTCATGGATTTAAATCATTTGCTGATTGTATAAATATTGAATTTAGTAAAACAATAACAGGTATTGTTGGACCAAACGGAAGTGGTAAAAGTAATATTGTTGATGCTATAAGATGGGTATTAGGGGAACAATCTATAAAATCACTAAGAGGCGGTAGTTTAATGAGTGATGTTATTTTTTCGGGATCGAAAACAAGAAATCAACAAAATGTAGCATCTGTTTCCTTAGTATTTGATAATAATGATAAATATTTACCTATAGATTATACAGAAGTAGAAATAAAAAGAAGACTATATAAAGATGGAACCAATGAATATTATTTAAATAATGAAAAATGTCGATTAAAGGATATAAATGATATTTTATTAGATAGTGCTATGGCTAAGGAAAGTTTCAATATAATATCACAAGGAAAAATCGAAGAAATATTAAGTAATAAGCCAAGTGAGCGAAGAATTATTTTTGAAGAAGCAGCAGGTTTATTAAAATATAAAAAAAGAAAAGAAGACGCTTTAAGGAAATTAGATCGTACTAATGTTAATTTAGATCGTATACAAGATATAATAAATGAGTTAAATAAACAACAAGTACCCTTAAAAGAACAAGCAGAACAAACAAAAAAATATAATTATTTAAAAAAACAATTAGATCAAATAGAAATATCTTTAATAACTAATGATATAACTCGTACAAATGATAAATATCAAAAAGAAATAAGTAAAATAAATATCATCAGTAACGATTTATTAACACTAACAACTAATAACACTAAAAATGAAGCTATGGTTGAAAAGTACAAATATGATATAACTAATATATCACGAGAAATAAATATATTACAAACAAAATTAATTAACATAAGTACAACTATCGAAAAATTAAACAGTAAAAAGCAATTATTACTTGAAAGAAGTAAACAAAGATTAAATAGCACAACTGAAAATAAAGTAATAAATTTAAAAGAACAAAGTTTAAAAATAGAAGCAAAAATAAGTAATCTTAATAATGAAATAAATAATAGTCATGAAAACATTGAACAATTAAATATTAAAATAACCCAAATAGAAAATGATATTCAAACTATTAAAGAAAGTAAAAAAAAATATGAACAAAAATTACAACAAGAAAATAGAAACGAAATATTAACAAAAAATAAAATTGAATTATTAAAAAAAGAAATTGATAATAATACTATTTTACCGTATAGTGTTAATCAAATATTAAACAATAAAAAATTAAATGGAATTCATAATGTTATTGGTAATCTTATTGAAACGACTAATGAATTAAAAATAGCTATTGCTGTATCACTTGCTAATAACTCGTCATTTATTGTAACAGATAATGAATTAAATGCTCATGAGGCGATAAAATTTTTAAAACAAAATAAATATGGTCGAGCAACTTTTTTCCCTTTGAATATAATAAAACCACGTGTTATTGAAACTAGTTCTTTTGAGGATTTAACAGGCTTTATTGATATTGCAGCTAATTTAGTAAAATATGATAAAAAATATAAAAATATTATTTTAAATCAATTAGGAAATGTTATTATTGTTGATAATATTGATAATGCTAATAAAATAAGTAAACAAATTAATCATAAATATAAAATAGTTACCTTGGATGGTGAATTAATTCATGTAGGTGGATCTATTAGTGGTGGAATAAATAAAACTAAAAACATTATAACTATCAAATATGAACTTGAAGAGAATATTAAAAACTTAGAAATAATTAATAAGCATATTTCAAAAATTGAAAAGCAAATAAATGAATATGATAATAATTTAAAAACAAAAGAAGATGATTTATACTTAACGGTTAAGGATAAAATAAAGCAAACGGAAACAAAAAAAATAAAAGATTTAATTGTTTTAGAGCAATCAAATAGTTTAGAACAAATAAAACAAGAGATAAATGATAACAATGTTTTTTTAAATGGTACTGTATCTTCTGAAGAAACAAATATTTTAGAACAATACTACACTAAAATAAAACTTAAAGATCAATTATTAAATACGATTGAGCTATTGACTAAAAAGAAAAATGAGCAATCATACGAATTAAATAATTATGAATTAGCATTAAAAAAAGAGAATAGTCAATATAACATCAAAAATAGTGAATTAAAACAATCAGAAATATTAAAAAATCGTCTTGATGTAAAATTAGATAATATGCTTAATAATCTTAGTGAATCTTATCATTTAACATATGAACAAGCTAAGGAGAGTTATGAGTTAACCTTGGATGAAAATAAAGCTAGAAATGAAGTAAATAACTTGAAAAACACCTTAAAGGAAATAGGGGAAATAAATCCTTTAGCAATAACGCAATATGAAGAAATAAATAAACGTCATGATTTTTTAGATAATCAAAAACAAGATCTTATTCAAGCTTTAGAAACGCTATTAGAAATCATTAAAGAAATGGATGATATAATGGCTAAAGAATTTATTAAAACTTTTAAAGTGATAAATGAAAACTTTAAAATTACTTTTCAAGAATTATTTAAAGGTGGTAATGCAGAATTAATTTTAAGTGAACCTAATAATATATTAGAAACGGGAATTGAAATAATTGCTTCACCTCCAGGAAAAAAATTAACAACTATTCAATTGCTGTCAGGTGGCGAAAAAACTTTTACAGCTATTAGCTTGTTATTTGCCATTATAAAATCACGAAAGACGCCTTTTTGTATTTTAGATGAAGTGGAAGCAGCTTTAGACGAGGTAAATGTTGAAAGCTTTGGTAAATATTTACAAAAATTAAAGGAAAAAACGCAATTTATAATTATAACTCATAAAAAGAAAACAATGGAATATGTTGACACATTATATGGAATTACGATGCAAGAATCAGGTATAAGTAAATTAGTAAGTGTCAAATTGGAGGAAACAAAATGATAATACCCCAACCTATAGTAGGCGTGGCATTTATAAATAATAATAAACTATTAATCGTAAAATCGGTAAAATCTGCTAAGGATAATTTATTTACTTTAGTTGGTGGTGGTGTTATGGCTGATGAGTCTTTATTAGCCGGTGCTATTAGAGAATGTCATGAAGAAGTTGATTATAACTTAGATATTAAGGAAGAAGATTTAACTTTTATAACTTCTTATATTGAGCCAGCTGCTAGTGATTCTAGTCTACTAATAAAAATGTATATCTATTTAGCTAGAAATAAAATAGTGACTATTCCTAATTGTAATCCAGAAATTATTGAATATAAATGGTATCAAGTAGGGGATGATTTAAATATATCTAGTTCAATTAAAAAATATTTTTTACCATATGCAATAAAAAATAAAATACTTAAATAATTAATAAAACTGTGATATAATTTAATAAGAAAGAAGTGATAAATTGATTATATTATTAATTGCTATAATTATCATTATCGTTACTATAATTATAATGTATAATCGTTTAATTATGCTAAATATAAGATGTAAAAATGGTTGGTCACAAATTGATAATCAATTAAAAAGACGTTATGATTTAATACCAAATTTAGTAGAAGTCACTAAAGGATATGCTAAACACGAAAGTGAAACTTTAGTAAATATAACTAAAATAAGAAATGAAAGTATTAAAGAAAAGGCATTGGAAACAAAAGAAATAAGTGATAAAATTACTAAACTACTTTTTGTTGCTGAAGCTTATCCAGATTTATTAGCTAGTGATGTATTTAAAAAATTACAAACAGAACTAAGTGGCACTGAAGATAAAATAGCTTATGCTAGACAATTTTATAATGATAGTGTTCAACAATATAATACCGCCATTGAACAATTTCCTAGTAATATTTTGGCTAAAATAGGTAAATTTAATAGTAAAGAATATTTTCAAATAGATAACTTTGAAAAAAAGAATGTAGAGATAAAAATATGATACTAAAAAGTGTTAGAAAAAATAAGATAAAAACATTTTTTATTGTTGCGTTTTTTTTAATTATAATTGCTATGTTTATATATTTTGTTTCATTAATATTTTTTGAAAGTACCATTATTGCGTTAACAGTAGGGATAGTTATTTCGATACTAATATCTTTAGGATCGTATTATAATAGTGATAAAATAGTTTTAAAATTAAATAATGCAAGAATAGCTACTAAAGAAGAATTTCAACAATTAAATTTGATTTTAGAAGGATTATGTATTGCTGCTAATATACCGGTACCTAAATTATATATTATTGATGATGAGGCATTAAATGCTTTTGCAACGGGTAGAAATCCACAAAATGCGGTGATATGTGTAACTTCGGGGTTATTAAATAAGCTTGATAAATATGAATTAGAAGGTGTTATTGCTCATGAGTTATCACATATTAAAAATTATGATATATTATTAGCAACTATAGCAGTTGTTATGGTAGGCTTTGTTGTTATTATAGCTGATATAGTAACGCAATCATTTTTTTATCGTAATAATGATAGTAATAATAAAGCAGGAGTGGTGCTAATGGTTTTAGGGCTTTTATTTATTGCTCTAGCGCCGTTAGCAGCTGAATTAATGAAACTAGCTATATCACGTAATAGAGAGTATTTAGCGGATGCTAACGCTGTTGAAATAACAAGAAACAAAGATGGTTTAATTAATGCTTTGAAAAAAATAACAGATCAAGAAACACAATTAAAAAACACTAATAAAGCAACCTCTTCGCTTTATATAGCTAATCCTTTAAAAACAAAAAAGCAAAAAAATTCACTATGGAGTACTCATCCAAATGTTGAAAAAAGAATAATGGCTTTGGAAAATATAAAATAAAAAGATTAATTAAATTGGATTTTGTAAACAATAATGTACAGGTGATGAGTAATCCTAGTTTTTTTTGAATA
Source organism: Bacilli bacterium (assembly GCA_036636255.1). GTDB lineage: Bacteria > Bacillota_I > Bacilli_A > RF39 > UBA660 > CALVXC01. Next base: position 265 of record JAVWOV010000054.1, on the reverse strand, counting down.
CGTTCATGGATTATACCATTGAACGTATTTTTTTCTTTCTAATGTTGTTATGTGACATACTTCGTTAAAAAACCAATGATCTTGCCAGATCAATATATTTATAAGCAAAGTAAACAGCACCTTGATAAGTATTTAAGATTCTCCCCTTTTGTGGCGATAAATCTTTATAACTATCAAGAATTAATTCTATGTCGTTATTATTTGAAGTTGAAAACGATAGTATTTCACCGTTATAGTAGTCTTTTACTACTGAAAGATATAGATT
>JAVWOV010000053.1:0-5235 GCA_036636255.1 Bacilli bacterium | reverse complement strand
CCAGATATGTTATATTTTTTGCAAAGATATGATATAGATGCCCCGCTTTTAAATTCTATTACAATTGTGACTTTATCGTCAAAAGTCCATTTTTTATGTTTCCCCATAAAAAAACACCTCCTAAAGTTCTTTCTAAATATATTTCACCACATTTTCAGGTGTTTTTTTACTTAGTGTGTCCTTTATAGGTATTATAATCTAACTTCTTTTTTTTACAAATATTTTTAAGCCCACATTCATAACATTGCGGATTACTAGCTTTGCAATAATAACGACCAAATAAAACTAATTGATGATGTCTTTTACCCAAATCATTTTCAAAATATTTAGTTAATTTTTGTTCAATTATTAATGGATTATCTTGATCATCAACTAAGTTTAACCGCTTACTCACTCTTGCTACATGCGTATCAACAGCTATACATGATTCATTAAATAAATTACTTAATACAACATTAGCAGTTTTACGTCCTACACCCGGTAGTGATTCTAAAATAGCCCGATTATTAGGTACAACATTATTATATTTAGTTATTAATTCACTAACAATTATTTTTACATTAAAAGCCTTTTTATGATATGTACCAATCGGTTTTAAAATTTTTTCTAAACTTTCTTGATTTAAACCATTTAATAATTCCAAGCTAGGATACATAGTAAATAAAGCATCCCCAACTTTATTTACTTGTTTATCAGTTGTCTGAGCACTTAACATAACTTTTATTAACAATTCATAATCTTTCCTATAAGTTAATTCACAATTAGGATTAGGTATTAAATAATCCAAATAATCAATTATTTTTTGTTTCTTCATTTAACCAATCATAATCAAAATTTTTATTAGAATTGTTTTTTACACAATTAGTTTTTTGTTTATTAACATCCTTAATACTTTTAATACCGTTTTTTCCCCATTCATGAATTATTTTATCTATATATCTTAAATTTGATACACCATTATAAACAGCCTCTTTTAATGCTAAAACAATCATCTCCTCCGTTGTATTAGCAATCCAACTATTAATTAATTCATACTCAATCGGCGATAAAGTTCGTCCAAATTCTTTTTCAAATCGTTCATATATAGTAGCATCTAAACTATCTGGAGTCGTATCAATAACAATAAAAGCCAATTTATTATATAAACCATCCAAATTAACATATTCCTCCCTTATATTAACTTTCTTTTTAATATCTATCTTTACTATTCCTTTATCGCTTAAATTATTAACAGTTTCTAAAATAACCGCTATTTCCCACGATAAATAATGACTTATTTCCTTTGGATTAAAACACTCTTGATCATTATTAATAAGATAAATTAACAAAATAACTTCCTGCTCCGTTATTTTTAATTTACGATAATTAAAAAGAAGTTCCGGTGGACAAATAAAAGCCTTATTTTGTAATAATTTAATAACATTATTCATTACATCACCTCTTTTATTATTATACCGTAAATAAAAAAAATTGTATATCAGTTTTTATATGGAACATCAATTATCTGATAACTTTGTTGATTTAATTTAATAATCGTATAATTATTTGGATCGATATAATAACTATCATTATATCGATCATATATTTTTTCTAAAAACTTTTTATTTAATTTACTATATAAAATAAGTTGTTGATCATTATCTATTTGGACATTATGATTTGAACTTAATAAGTAAATATAATCACATTCCTTAAAATTTCTTTTATTATTACTTTGATAAATGCAAAAATTATGAGTTAAGTAATTTATTATTAACAAATTTTTTTCATTTATAATATTTATTTGTGATTGTTCACTAACTAACCCAAACGATAACTCCTTAACATTATATATATTATCTAGTTTATTTACATTAAATTGTTTTAAATATTTATATATTTTTTTACTATTCGGTTTAATTAAATTTATCAATATATTTTCTCTTTTAGTCACCAATAAAAAAGATTTACATTCCTTAAAGGGTAAAAAAACAATAGCTAATTCCTTTCCCTTAATTTTTAAATCTATTTTTTCAATAAAAACCGGGGTTGCTTTAGAACTTAAAATGCCTAAAGTAAAAATCAATATTATATTAATTACTAAAAATTTTTTCATAAAAAAAACACCCAATTAATTATATGGGTCTTTCATTGTTTTAATTATATATTGTTCTAATTGGACACGATTATTAACTATTTCCTTATTTATAAGTTTTATTTCCAAATCTTTTTTTAACGGTTTTAAAAAAGGCCCTGGTCTCCGATTTAATAATGTACATATTTCAGCACTTTTTAAAGCTATATCGTGCTCACATTTAATATAAAGACTATTATATTTTTTTGTTATAATCTTACGATCAATATTCAATATATCACCTACTATTGAAGAAATATATAAACCATAATAATATAAATTTTCATCAGCTAAAACGTCTTTAGTCATTAGTTCGTTAATTTTTTTTATTATATTTTTTTCACTACGTGAAAATTCATATGTTTCTAAAACATCTAATTGTGCCCATATACCAATCACTATATGAGTTTCTTTCACCTTTTCCACATTAGATAAACTTAAATATTTATCTAATTTCAGTTGCTTTATTAATTTTAAACCGTAAAGACAATTAGGCGAACTAAATATTTTATTAAGTTCCTCTTTCCTCCGATAAATAGATAATTTTTTTAAAAGATAACCATATTTTTTAATATATTTTTTTAATTCATCATCCAATTTAAAATCAAGAATAGTTGCAAACCTTATAGCTCTTAAAATGCGCAAAGAATCCTCTTTAAGCTTAGTTCTAGGGTTACCTATAGCTTTTACTTTTTGACTATTTAAATCATTTATAGCCCCTATTAAATCCAAAGTTTCACCACTACTATTTATACATAAAGCATTAATAGTAAAATCACGTCTTTTTAAATCATCTTCAATATTATCAACATATACAACTTTTAACGGTTTACGATTATCCTGATATTCGAGATCTTTTCTAAAAGTAGTTATTTCAAAATTAAATTTATTTTTTTTTATAACAACAGCCCCATATTGTTCCAGTGGTAAAATAATATTTTCAAATATCTTCTTTAATTGCTTTGGTGTTGCCGATGTACATATATCAATATCTACTGATTGCCGATTTAAATAAATATCCCGGGGATAACCACCTACTATATAAGCTTTAAACCCTTTATTTTCAATTTCTTTTAATATTTCAATAGCTGTATTAAGCACTTATAGCCCCCTTTACATTAAAAAAAGGTTATTCACCTTTTTAGTTTAAAGCGTCTTTTAATTTACTTCCCGCTTTAATTGTAACTGCTACTCTAGCAGGAATTTGAACCGGTTCCCCTGTTCTAGGATTACGACCCACTTTAGCTTCTTTGTCTTTAGCTGTAAAAGTACAGAAACCTGTTAATTTAACGCTTCCTTCTTCTTTTAAACCTTTAGAAACACCAGCCATTGTTGCATCTAATGCTCTTGTCGCATCTGCTTTAGTTAATCCAGTTTGCTCAGCAATAAAATTAATTAATTCGACTTTTGTCATTCTTTTACCTCCTTATTTTTAATAAGCCACTTCGCTTATATTTACAGAATACCACTTTTTGTTTATTAAATCAATAGATTTTATAACATTTACTTATATTTTTGTTATATTACGGTTATTTTTAAACTTATTTATCTACAACTATTTATTTTTTAAACATTATCATATAACTTATCATTATAAAATATTGGTTCGCATGTAAGGTTTATTTTTAGTTTTCTTAAAACATTTAAATCACCGTTATTAACTATATATGATGCATGAGCTTCACAGTCTTTTAATTGCTCTAATGAATCAAAACATTTTTCAATAATTGGATTAGTTACTGCACATATACTAAGAGCAATAAGTACTTCTTGCAAATTTAAAATGTAAGCTGCTTTATCGGAAGTGATTTTTTTAAGTTTAATAATTGGTTCTAATACACTTGGTGATAACAAATATACTTTATCAGGTATATTATTTAATTCCTTAATAGCATTTATTATTAAACTAGCCGTAGGACTTAATAATTCACTTTCTTTACCAGTTATAATTTTCCCACCAGGCAATTTTAATGACATAACATGTTTTTTTTCTTCGTTATACTTATTTATACAAGGATTTACAACGTCAAGATCAGTTTCCACTAAATTAAGTTCGTTCATTAATATTTTTATTCTAAGCATCGTTTCCTTATCTCCGTTGCCCATTTTATAAGCACATAATGCTTTATAATATCTTCTTATTATTTCTTTCAAAGCCGCTTGACATACTTTTTTATCATCATCGATACAAAAACCAATCATATTAACACTCATATCTGTAGGTGATTTATATATATCGGTCTGCGTTATTTTATGAAGAATAGTTTTCAAAACAGGAAACACTTCCAAATCTCTATTATAATTAACAGTACTTATACCATAATTATCTAAATGAAATGAATCAATCATATTAATATCTTTTAAGTCAGCAGTAGCAGCTTCATAAGCCATATTTATTGGATGTTTAAGGGGCATATTCCAAACAGGAAATGTTTCAAATTTAGCATAGCCTGCTTTTATATTCATTTTATTTTCATAATATAATTGCGATAAGCAAGTTGCTAATTTACCACTACATGGTCCCGGAGCTGTTACTACTACTAAAGGCTTAGTTGTTTCTATATATGGATTAGCACCATAACCTTCATCACTAACAATTACATCTATATCAGTAGGATAACCTTTAGTTGGAGTATGTAAATACGTTTTAATATTACGACTCTCTAGCTTTTTTTTAAAATTAAGAGCCATATTTTGACCAGTATATAATGTGATAACAACACTGTTTATTTGAATACCCCGTTCTTTTAAATTATCAATTAAACGTAAAACATCCATATCATATGTTATACCATAATCAGCTCTTATTTTGTTTTTCTCAATATGTTCAGCATTAATACAAAAAATTAATTCGAGATCTTCTTTTAATTCCTCTAATAATTTTATTTTAGAATCATTATGAAAACCCGGTAAAACTCGTTCAGCATGATAATCATCAAATAGTTTGCCACCAAACTCTAAATAAAGTTTACCATTAAACATATTAATTCTTTCTTTTATTTTTTCACTTTGTTTTTTTAAATATAATTCATTATTAAAGCCCTTTTTCATAAACACACATCCTCTAGTATAATGATATCATATTTGACATAGGTTTTAAATACTTTTACCTAATTTATAAA
>JAVWOV010000052.1:0-5321 GCA_036636255.1 Bacilli bacterium | reverse complement strand
TTTGTCTCAAATATCATGGTCTGGCCATTTACACAGATTTATTTACACTCTCTATAATTTTGATAAATTATATGCTTCATTCAATTATATATAGAATTTAGGTAAAGCATCAAAAATGGTACATTTAGTACTGCAAATATCAAGACCATGATTGGTCAACTTAGTCTTACACTATTTTTGGTAAGGCTTGCGTTAGCATGCATTGAAATAGTTATTTGAACACTATTTTATTGATTTTTGATGCTTTTTTGGTCCATTAACTCGTTCACAATCGTTATTATACATTATAAAAGAGAAATGGTCAATTTAACTTTGCATTTCACCTTTTTTTATACATTTTACAAAAAACAAAGTAAAGAATTGTAGAAATAAGATCTACAACTCTTTACTGATTATATGTTCCGTTGATTTTTTGCTCATTGGCCGTAGTTAAATTATCTAAAACCCATTTATCTTTATTATTTTTAGTTAAAGTAAGATCTAAAGTGTATTTAACTTTTTCGTTGACTTCTTTCATTTTCTTCATCCGATATGCAATAAATTTTGTTTCATCATATTTACTGTTTGAGTCCATAAATTCTTTCTCATGTTCTTTACGATAATTTTCAGCATTTTGTAATATTTTAGCATAATCGTTTACCTCAATTTCGGCCGTAACTGTAGCATTATCACCATCAATAATTTCATCTTTAATTTCATATTTTAAATCTTGATAATGTTTTTTCATCATCCCACGATATTCTTCGCGTTGCTCATCAGTTAGAGATGTTTGATCACTTATTGTGGTTTCTAAATCTTCAAGTACCTTAGCATCTAATTTTTGATATTGCGCTAAAAAAAGTTCAACTTGCTTAGTTGGCGTATTTTCTACATTACCACAACCTACTAAAGTAATAAGACCTAAACCAATTATGAAATATACTAATTTTTTCATTATTTTTCCTCCTTGTTATTATTTTGGATATCTTTTTTGCTTTTATACCTTTTTTTATTCGTTTTTTTACATTTGCTATACATTAATTAATTTTTGTGTATAGTTTGCTAAAAAATTACTTTTTATGTTATAATATAAGTGGTGATTATGATGAAAAAAGATAAAGAAACAGCCGTACTATTGATAATTGACAAATTAAGAAGTAAAACAAACTTAACTTATGAAGAAATTTCTAAGTTAACAGGATACCATCGTAAGTATATTTTAAAATTAAAACACGATATGTTAGAAACAGGTAAAGTTAATTTAAAATATCATCGTTCTAGTTCTTGGAACGCAATAAGCAAAGAAGAGGAAGAAAAAATCGTCTTTTTATATAAAAAAAGTCATGCCAGTATAAGAACTTTTAGTAGATTTTATAATACTCGTAGCTATTCGTGCATTTACAATGTTTTAAAAAGAAACAACTTAATTGATTAGTATTTGTCGATAAGTTATTTCATTATTGTATTTTTGGATAGATTTTACTAATTGTTGCTTAATTTGTATTTGTTGATTATATTTATCAATTAGAACATTTATTTTTATAAGTCTTTTTTGCATACAATATTTTTTTTCGTTTTTATATATTTTATTTTTTAAATAATTAATAATTTGAAATTCTAAATAATCATTATCGTAATTTATTAATTGTTTATCCAAAAAATATTCTTTTATAAAAGGCGAAATTTTTTTACTAATTGATGTTATAAGTAATTGCTGCTTGGGCCTACTAATAGCTACATAAAATAATTTGCGTTCATCTTCGTTATTGTTTTCTGTATTTATAACATGATAAAAAATAACATTTTTATATTCATTACCTTTTGTTTTATGAATAGTTGTTAAATTGACAGTATCATTACCCATTTTTTCTTGCTTGGAAAAACTATAATAATAAAAAGATTTACTATTTCCCACAATATCACTAATTAGTAAAATAATTTTTAAACTTTCACTATTAGATATTTCTTCATCAACATTATTTATACTTAAAAAATATTGATCTAACGCAAATAATTCGATTATTTTTCTAATAGTAATATGTTGATTATTTATTCTTACTCTTTTAATTATACTAACAAATTTTTCATGAGCAGCCCTTTGCTTACTATTCAAATTATCACTTGCTATATTCTTATCAAATAAATCATTTAAATTTTTAATCAATTTTAAATATTCATATGGCAAGTTTTTATTAGGTTTAGTTAGAACACTGTATAAATCATATGTTGCCGGATTGGTTTCATAAATCACACTTAAATAATTTATAATTAATTTACCAGTACTACTACTTAAAAATGCTAACTTATTATAATTAACAGGAATGTTGTTTTTTTTAAGTATAACACTAATATAATCACCGTATTGATTATAACGATATATAATAGCTAAATCATTATAGTTATTATATTGATTTTTATATTTTTTTATGTATTCAACTATTTTAATGGCTTCATTTTTCATGCTATTTTCAACAATTAAATTAATATTACCGTCAGTATTACTAAAAGGTGTTATTTCTTTATAGATTCTTTTCTTATTATAATCTATTAATTTTTTAGCATTTTTAACTATATTTTTATATGAGCGGTAATTTATTGTTAAAACTTCTTTAAAATGAAATGGATAATATTTATTAAAATTTAAAATATACTGATCATCTGCACCTCTAAAACGATATATCATTTGGTCATCATCACCAACTACAAACAAATTATTTTGTGGTTTTGCAAGAATATTTACAAGTAGCCACTGAACTTTATTTAAATCCTGAAATTCATCAATTAAGATGTATTGATATTTCATTTGTATTTTTTCACGTAATAATGGATTGTTAAGAAGAATTTTAATCGGTAAATATAACATATCATCAAAATCATAAAATTGCTTAGTTTCACTTTGTGATAAATATTGTTCAAATATTTTCCACATACTTTTATCATTTAGTTCTGATTTTGTTAATAAGGTGTTTTTTATTTCACTTATTTTTTTAAAATAGTTTTCTTTTTCGGTGGTAGATATATTTCTTTTTATGATATTGGATAAAATCATTCTTTTTATAGCATCTTGTTTAGTTATATCAAAATCATAATGAAAATAATCTTTAATAAGTTTATTACCAAATGAATGAAATGTTTTTACTTTGTAGGTCAAATTAAAATTAGCTTGTAATCGATCTTCTATTTCTTTTTGAGCTTTTTTATTAAAGGCTAGCACTAAAATGTTTTCAGCACAAATTCCTTGATTGAGCAAATTAATAAAACGGTTTACTAATGTTTTAGTTTTACCAGATCCAGCAGGAGCTAATAAAAGAAAGGGACCATTTATTTTTAACACAGTATTCATTTGATTGCTGTTTAGAGTTTCTAGTTGATAGTTACTTTGTTTTTCAATTGATTGCTGTCTATTTTTTGAAATGATATGTTTATCGTCAATTATAATTGATGATAATTTTAATAAGTTAATAAATTGTTCTAATAATAGTTTATTTATAATTTTTTTTTGATCAGTGTGTAATGTTTTATTATTAATATTAATATCAACAAATTCTTTTAAGGAATATTTGGTGATAAAAATAAATTGATAATGATAATAGTATAAAATATATATTAAATTATTAACAATTGGGGCAATATTATTAATAAGGTTTTCCATACTAATATCCATATAAATAATATGGTAATTATTTTTGGGATCGAAATTATTGTGTTCTAAAAAAGTACTTAGTAATAAAATTCCCCTTCGAATAATTTCTTCTTTATAATTAAAAATACTATAACTTTCATAAATCCTTTCCATCCTACCACCCTATAAATATATACAACAAATATTAATTAAATCCTGTTTAAAAAGTTATTTATTTATTTTTTAATAATTTGCTTTTATCTTTATATGTGGTATGTAATAATTTTTCACTTAAAGATGAACCAGGTTTTTCTAAAAAATTATTATATATTCTAATAATATCAGGGTTTTGATAAGAATAACTGATTATATCGGCTTTATCTGCTGCTTTTAAACTTTTTTTTCTTGCTTCAATGATTATATTTTGTTTATTAATAGGGCCCAATGGTTGTCCTCCTCCACCAATACACCCACTTTGGCAATTCATCACTTCAATAAAATCATATTGTTGATAAACATTATTTTGAATAATTTTTTCAGCAGCTATTAGACCATTGACTACGGCTATTGCTATTGTTTTATTTTTTATTACTATTTTAGTTATTAAAACATCATCATATTTTTTTGCTTTTTCAAAGGTTATATCTAATTTGTGTGGATCTTCATTTGTCAACAAATGATATGTAGTATTAATAACAGCGTTAGTTACACCGCCAATATTGCCAAATAACAAACCACTACCGCTTCCTTTATTTAATAAATTATCAAAACCACTTGAGGATAAATTGGCAAAATCAATATTGTTTTCTCTTAACATAAGTCCTAGTTCACTAGTTGTAATAACATAATCAGTATCTACTAGTGATGGTTTTTTATAATATTTTTTACTGGTATTAGATTCATTTAAAGCTATTTCCGCTTTTTTAGCTGTACAAGGTGTTAGAGCTACATGAATAATATTTTGTGGTTTCAATTTTTTTTCTTTCGCAAAATATGTTTTAACAATACTTCCTTGCATACCAATAGGACTTTTACATGTTGATAAATGTTTAATCAATTCTGGATGATATATTTCAAGGTACTTAACCCACGATGGACAACAACTACTAAATTGTGGTAATTTTTGGGGCTTATCTAATCTTTTTATTAATTCATTTGCTTCTTCTATTACGGTTAAATCAGCTCCAAATGTAGTATCAAAAACATAGTCAAAACCTATTTTTTTTAAGGCTGTAACCATTTTACCTTCGACATTTTTTCCATAATCTAATCCAAATTCTTCCCCTAAGGCAACTCTTACCGCAGGTGATACTGATATAATCACAGTTTTATTTTTATTTTTAATTAAGTTGAATACTTTTTTAAAAGCGTATTTAGGCACGATAGCACCAGTAGGACAATTTAAAATACATGTTCCACAATTAACACAAATAGGATGTCTTAATTGTTCTATTTCATATTTAATTCCAACTAAATTATGACATACGTTATTACAACGACCGCAATTAATACATTTTTCTATAATACGGGTGATGGCTTTATTTTTTTTATCAATAGCAATTCCTTTATATTTATCAGTTATTTTTATTTCCTCAAACATTTCTCTTTCTACACCACAAATAGGGCATTGAAAAATAGAATTTAAATCTTCAGTATCTACTCCATGCCAACAATTTTTGCATCTATACATATTTTAACCTCCGTTTATTATATAATTATA
>JAVWOV010000051.1:2626-5568 GCA_036636255.1 Bacilli bacterium | reverse complement strand
GCTAGATTCGAACTAGCGCATGCCACAGTCAAAGTGTGGTGCCTTACCGCTTGGCCACGAGGCAACAGAAAGTGGTGGAGGAAGATGGATTTGAACCATCGAACCCGAAGGAACAGATTTACAGTCTGCCGCGTTTAACCACTTCGCTATCCCTCCACAATGGTGCCGGAAGTAGGAATTGAACCCACAACCTACTGATTACAAGTCAGTTGCTCTACCAATTGAGCTATCCCGGCAAAAAAATGGTGGGCGATATAGGACTCGAACCTATGACCCCCTGCTTGTAAGGCAGGTGCTCTAACCAACTGAGCTAATCGCCCGAATACGTCTGGACGTAATTAAATATATCATTTATAAATTTATTTGTCAATAGAAATTATAACGTTTTTCTCCTTTTTTACACTTTTTTCAATCCATAACGGTAAATTTAGCGCTAATGTTCTAAATCCTAAATTTGTTTCCTTGATTTTTGCCTTTCTTAATTGCTCATTCTTCTTATAATCAATATATTTAATACTAAGTTTTAAACGTAATAACGATTCATTTATATCCAATATCTCAACAAAAATATTATCACCTATTTTTACAAAATCATTAATATCCTTAACAAAGCCTAAAGAAATTTCTGAAATATGTATTAAACCACTATAATCATCATCAAGAGCTAAAAAAACACCATATGTTTCAATCCCTGTAACTGTAGCCTTAACAATTTCATCTACTTTATACCTCATTACATCAGTCACCTCTAACAAAATTATAACATATTTATAACAAAAATTATATAATAAAAAGTAAAAATCTTTACATGCCTACTTATATAATATATAATATTAGTGACTTTATACCAGAAAAGGTGGTGATAATATGAAAGAAAAGAAAATAATTGAAATAATCGAACATTTAAGACCTTTTTTATTAGGTGACGGTGGCGATATTGAATTCATTAAATATGAAAAAAACATTGTTTACATAAAAATGATGGGTGCATGTTCAAACTGTCAAATGCTTGACCTAACACTTAAAGAAGGTATAGAAATGGCCATAAAAGAAGAAATACCAGAAGTTATAGAAGTCATTAATCTACCGTAAAGACGCAATCCATTCAATCTCTGGAATCATCATAAGCCTTTTTAAGTAACTATAAATTTCTTGCAGCAAAATCTCATAATCACTAATTCTATTTATTATTTTTAATAATTGTTTTTCTTTATTTTGACCAAGCAAAATATCTTCATAAATATCAAAATAAAAAGTCGGATAAAACATACGCCCTAAAAATAATAAACATTCATTAACTGTTAATTGACTACTTTCAACATATAATTTTATATCAGTAAAAACATCATCACCCTCAAAAAAACAACTTTTAAAATACTCACATATATCACGTATTCTAGTATCAATCACAAAATTAAAAGGATCATATAAATCAAATAAAGAATTACTTTTAATAATACGCTTATGTGCCACTTTTAAATCGATATTATTAATATCTCTCACTAAAGAAATAGCATTCTCACTTAAACCCACAAAATAACTAAAACTTTCTCTTATTAGTGGGAATTTTTTACCTAATTGACTAACTTGATATTCTAAATAGTCAATTTTTTTTGACCATAAGACATACCAACTATCTCTCTTAATCTTTAAACTATCCATATTTATAATTATCTGACTAAAAAAAACAATATCATTGACGACAATTTTTCTTTTATTAGTTATATAGACTTTTAACACAACATACCATTTCTCATTAATCAACGTTATTAAATTATTGTTTTTATTAAATATAAACTGATGCGTATAAACATTTTGTCGTAATAAATTTAAAGTGATTTCATATAAATTATTTATATCATTTAGCTCTTTATTAATCGGTTTTAAGATAAAATTATCCACTCCAACATTAAAAAAAAACTCTTTATTCCTTTGGTGAATATTATTTGGTAATAAATTATAATAATAATTAATAGCATTTTTCATATATTCACCTCATCAAATTATATACTAAAATTTAATATTTATGAATAATGATTAACAAAAAAAATAGCACAAACTATTTTTGCTTAAGTAGAAATTTAAAATTAATTATTCTCAATAAATTTAATAACATCATCCAGCTTAGAAGATAATTCACCAAAACTATCCTTAAAATCATTAATTTTATTAATTAAAATCATATTGTTTTGTTGCTCCTTTAAATATAATTCCTCATAATTATCTGTATCTTTTCTTATTACCGTTTTTTTAACCAACAAATTAATTGATTGCTCTAATAATTTAAAAGCACGTTTATCAATAATCTTAACATTTTTTAATATTGCCACATCAATATCAATAATATTAGGTTGCAAATTTTCACGATTAGCTCTTATTATATCTTGAATATCTTTCTTAACATCGTTCCACTCATTCTCCTCGGTAATTCCATTACCAACTAATTGACCAGCTTGATTAAAAATTTTAGAAACATAAAGTTTAATATATTCATTTTCATCCTTTTCTGATAAAGAATAAACTAAATAAACCTGATTATTTTTTTTAAAAAAACGAATGATTGATATTTCCGTATCACGATTATTAAATAAAACTTTTATTTTATTGCTCATATTAATACCTCCATAATAATATTATATACGAATTAAAAATATTTTTCAATACTTTTTCTATTGTTCTCGGGATTAACAATAATGTTAAAATTATGTAAAGCTTGATTATTAAGTATAAACTATATAGTTTTTTTGGAAAAACATGATATAATTAATAAAAATATTGAAAATATGTCAATAAATGAACTTATGCTATTAAAGAATGAGATGATAAAAAACCCAAATAACTATGAATTAATTGAAAAATCTTTTGAAAAAACATCGACCATACACAATTTAAAACTATCAGATGTAAGAAATCCTGCTTGGTTTTATAATAATACAAAATTT
>JAVWOV010000051.1:0-2616 GCA_036636255.1 Bacilli bacterium | reverse complement strand
AAAGTATGGAAATAGCAAATGGGATTGTAAAAATAAGTAATGATAAAAAAAATAACCTAAAAAAAACGATTAAAACATTTTTTTTGTTTTTTATGATTGGTAGTATAGTTGGATGGATATATGAAGTTATATTCTATTTAATCCAGGATCATCAATTTTATAATAGAGGTTTTTTATATGGACCATATTTACCGATTTATGGATATGGAACGGTATTAATGATACTATTTTTAAAAAAATTCAAAAATAATATTTTTATTTTATTTATAATGGCCGTGTTAATTAGTGGTATTTTAGAATATGCTACGGGAATGATAATGTGGCAAATATGGCATCAAAAATGGTGGGATTATACTGGTTTGTTTTTAAATATTGACGGCTTTGTTTGCTTAAGGTCAGTTGTTAGTTTTGGTATTGCAGGAACCTTTTTAATAAGTGTTGTTGAACCATTTTTAATGAAAATTTATAATAATTTTCAAGGAAATATAATAAATTTACTTTTTTATGGATTATCAATTGTTTTTCTCATTGATAATATTATTACATTTATTTTTCGTCATCCAATTTAAAAAAAGTGTTTAGTAGTAACAAACTGTTAAACTTATAATCATATATATATTTAATTATTGTATAATATTAGAAAGTTTGTTATAATATTATTTCATAAGGAGGAGTGTTTATGTTTCAAAAAATAGATAAAAAGTATTTACTTTATGGCGGCGTTGCTTTTGGAATTATTGGCTTATTTTTACTTATTTTATTAATAATGTTAATTTTTAGAAAATAAAATACGTCAAGCGAGTATTAAATACTACGAAAAACACGATAATGAATTACCTATTAGTGACGGAGCAACAGTAAGTGTTTCGTTACAAAAATTGGTTAGTAGTAATAATTTAAAAAAACTAGATAAAATATTAGACAAAGGCGTTAGTTGTAAAGGGGAAGTTACAGTTACAAAAAATCGTAACAATTATATTTATTTACCATATTTAGATTGTGGTAAAGATTATAAAACAATAAAATTAACCGACAAGATAATTAACCGTGATAAGGTTAATGAAGTCGGCGAAGGTTTATATAAAATCGATGATTTTTATGCATTCAAAGGTGAAAATGTTAATAACTATTTGGATTTTGCTAACAAATTATGGAGAATTATGCGTATAAATGAGGATGGGACTATAAGAATTATTGCAAATGAAAGTTTAGAACAAATTTCTTGGGATAACCGATATAATGTTGATAAAGAGTATGATTCAGGTATTAATAATTATCCATTTAGTCGGATTAAAGATAAGATGAAGGAAATTTATAATAATGATGAAAATTTCAATAAATATCAAAGATCTCATATAGTAACACAAAACTTATGTGTTGGTCACCGTGTTTTAGATAGTACTATTAATGATGGTTCATTAGAATGTGCTAATAATTTTGATGAACAATCTTTAGGGTTGATCCAATTAAACGAATATATGCTCCCTAGTTTAGATGAAAATTGTAAAAAGCCAATAGATAGATCATGTAATAATTATAATTATTTAGCCAGTTTTAATCGAGCTTATTGGACACTGACAGGGGATGCTGATACTACTTATTTAGTATATTATATTGATGGTTATGCCGATTTGAAATTAGCATCAAATAATGCTGGTATAAATGTAGTCCTTAATTTAAATAAAAATTTAATATATGAAAGTGGCAATGGTACACTAGAAAAACCGTATAAATATGTACAATATAAAAAATAGCAAATATGCTGTTTTTTTATAAAGTAACTGATTTTTAATTAAAACATACAATATTATTGAGGTGATTTAATGTATAAAGTTTATCAAGTTAAAATAGGTGATTCTCTAGACAACATTGCTAAGAGTCATAATATAACTATTGACATGCTTCGACAATTAAATGGAAATATTAATAACATTATGAATGGTCAAAATATTGTTGTCCCCTTTGTTGAAAAAGGTATATATGAAGCTTACTTGGTTCAAAAAGGTGATTCAATTTATTCAATTGCGCAAAGATATAATATAGATATAGATGATTTATTGGCAATTAACGGTCTTAATAAAAATGATTATATTTATCCAAATCAGCAACTCATGGTTCCAAGACAAAATGTAATTATTTATGTTACTAAGCCTAATGATTCTATTCAAAAAATAATTAATAAATTTCAGGTAACACCTACTGATTTATTGGAACAAAATTCACAAATCGTTTTAATTCCACAACAAGTCATTACATATGCTAAAAAAGAAAAATTATAACATTTCGTTGATTGAAAAAATAAATACGAACAATTAACAAAAAGCGCTTGTAAGACTAAGCTCTTAGTAATTAAGGGCTTTTTTGTGCATTAAATTTGCACTTTGTGTATAAAAATGTATAATAGCGATTGTATTCAAATCAATCAGTTAGTTTTATTGTACGACGAAAAAACCAAATGATCTTCTTTTTTTATAAAATAAGTCAAATTACGAGTTGTAAGACTAAACTCTGTTATAAACTGAGTTTACTTTTTCAAACTACAAATTATAACATTTCTTTTTTTAGGTGAAATGCAAAGTTAAATTGACCATTTCTCTTTTATAATGTATAATAACG
>JAVWOV010000050.1:0-5702 GCA_036636255.1 Bacilli bacterium | reverse complement strand
ATGGTGTGGTTTAATAAACTTCATTGTAATTCCCATAATTATTACTAAAAATATTAATAATAAACTCCATACATAGCTGATTAAAAAAAGTTTAAATTTGAAAAAAAGTAAGATCCATAAGGAATTAATTATTAATTGTACAAAATACAAAATCAAACTACTTTTTTTGTTTATATTGTTACTTTCGGCAATCATATAAGCTGATATGCTCATTAGTAAATAAAGAGTACTCCATACTATTGGAAATATAAATTTTGGTAAGTCAATTGCTTTGTTTATAGTGTTATATAAATTAAAATCATTTATAAATAACGTGAATATATTACCGATTAAAAAAGTAATAAGTATAAATATTAATAATTTTTTAAATTTTATTTTCATTTTAATCACCAATATAGTTTATTTTATTTGTATAAAATTATGCTTATTGATTGTTTATTTTTAAATTATATTAGTGTTTTAGCTAAAGAAAGCATAAAAAAATAATTAAAACGTTATTTTATGTTAAAATAAGTAAGGAATTCAAACTGCGAACTAAAGCAATAATAGAAATAGTATCTGAGTTAGAAGAAATATAACTAATAAGAAGAGAAACAATCTTTAATTGTAAACACCAATTGGGTTACAGGAGATGGAATAATAGTTCTTAGTCCAATAATATTTTAACACTAGCGTTTCATTTACAAAAGTTTTAACTATTTTACTTATAAAATAGAATAAATAGAAAAAAATT
This sequence comes from Bacilli bacterium, assembly GCA_036636255.1. Taxonomy (GTDB): domain Bacteria; phylum Bacillota_I; class Bacilli_A; order RF39; family UBA660; genus CALVXC01. Next base: position 4,969 of record JAVWOV010000050.1, on the reverse strand, counting down.
AAATGTAAGTGAAATATTACTTATAAATACTATTATGTGAGGGAGATGTGGATATGAAAATACCTGAGTTACTGGCTCCTGTTGGTAATTTTAAAAATTTAAAGGCGGCTGTTATGGGGGGTTGCGATGCTGTTTATTTGGGTGGTAATTTATATGGTGCGCGAGGATTTGCTGCCAATTTTTCTAATGATGAGATAATTAAGGCGATTAATTATTGTCATTTATATGGGGTTAAAGTTTATGTGACGGTTAATACTTTAATTTATGAACATGAAGTAACTTCTTTTATTAAATATATTGCTTTTTTACATCAGAATAATGTTGATGCAGTTATTATTCAAGATTTAGGTATGTTAGATTTAGTGCGTAAAACTTTTCCTAATTTGGTGATACATGCATCTACCCAAATGTATGTTCATAATTTAGATGGGGTATTATTTATGAAAAAGCTTGGAGTTAAAAGAGTTGTTTTAGCTCGGGAATTGTCATTAGACTTAGTTAAAAAGATTAAAAAAAATGTAGATATAGAGTTAGAAATTTTTGTTCATGGGTCATTATGTGTTAGTTATTCAGGTCAATGTTTAATGAGTAGTTTAATTGGAAATAGAAGTGGTAATCGAGGTACATGTACGGGAAGTTGTCGTTTAAATTATGATGTTATGAGTGGTGATTATAAGTTTCAAAATAACAAGTATCCACTTAGTTGTAAAGATTTATGTACTTTGGAGAATATTATTTGCTTAATTGAAAGCGGGGTTGATAGTTTTAAAATTGAGGGGCGAATGAAATCAGCTGTTTATGTATATAAGGTTGCTAGTTTATATCGTTATGCTATTGATAATTATGTTAAAAATAAAAAAAATGATATAAAGGAATCATCAATAATTGAACTTAAAAAAATATTTAATCGTGAATTTACTAAAGGTTTTTTATTTGATACTAGTAACGATGATATTGTTAATTCATTTAGACCAAATCATAGGGGGGTTGATGTAGGTGAAGTACTTTCTTTTAAGGATGGGATGGTTAAGGTTAAGTTAGTTAATAATATTAGCATTAATTCAGGAATCAGAATAATTTCTGATGTTGATTATGGTTTTATTTTAAATGAATTTTATGTTAATAATAAATTAGTTAAAAAGGCTTTTAGGGGTGATATTATTACTTTTAAATTTTATCGGCCTATTTATAAAGGTGCTAGGGTAATTATTACAAGGGATAATGATCAGTATTGTAAGTTAGAAAAAAATATTGCTTTAAATTTAAGACGGGTTAAAATTACTGGTAAGGTAATAGGCTTTTTAGATGAACGATTAACTATTATATTAGATGATGGTAAGAATGTTGTTAATGTTGTTGGTAATAGGGTGATACGGGCTAAAAATAGGCCGACTACTAAGGCTATTATTTTTGAAAAAATTATTAAGTTAGGGGATACGATTTATGAGTTTACTGATTTGATTATTGATATTTCGGATAATATATTTATTCCGTTGAATGAGTTAAATAATTTAAGAAGAGAAGTGGTTAGTAAGTTAAATTTGGCTAGATTATATAAGCTTTCTTATGTTGAAAACATTTATGATATTGTTGTACCGGATTTTAAACAGGAACGTTTACGAGCTGTTTTAGTGAATGCAGATTTATATCAACAATTAAGTAAGAATTTATATGATATTATATATTGTGATATTTCATTAAAAAATACTATTTTAAAGTTACCGAGGGTTATGGATAATTATTGTTTTATGAGTGATTTAGTGTTAGTAGGTGATGTTGGAGCTTTTAATAAACTTGATAAAGTAATTACAGATTTTTCTTTTAATGTTACTAATTCTTATACAGTGGCTTTTTTACATAGTGTTGGTGCAAGACGGGTAACGTTATCTTATGAATTGAGGGATGATCAAATTAAAAATTTAATTAAAGCTTATCACGATCGATATAAGAAACATCCTAATTTGGAGCTTATTGTTAGTGGTTATGAAGAAGTTATGGTTTGTAAATTTAGTTTAAATAAAAAATATAATAGGGATTTATTGCATTTAAGGGATCGTTTTGGTAATTTATATAAGGTGGTTACAGTTAATGATATTATGTATATTTATAATTATAGGGCTAGAAATAATTATGATGTTAAGTATTATGATATGGGAATTAATTGTTTAAGAGATAATAAATAGTAGTAATGTTTGTATAATTTATTATTATAAAGTCTATTAAGGATATAATGGGCTTTTTATTATATTAAAAATTAAAAAAAGAATTATTTAAATATAATTCTCTTTTAAGGTAATAAAGGGGTAGTGGGATCGGTGCTGGTTCCGGGATTAGTTCCGGGATTAGGATTAGTTCCAGGATTGGGTTTAGTTTCGTTATCGGGTTTGGTTTCATTATCGGGTTTAGTTTCTTCTTTTTTAATTGGTTCTTTTTTTGTTGTTTCTTCTTTAATTGGTGCTTGATAATTTTTTTCGATAACGGTTATGGTTAATCCGGTTGATTTGTTTATTTCTGATAAATCCATATCTTCTGGTAGGCTTTGATTAATTATTTGCCCTGCTTTTTGGGAAGGGTAAGAGGCATTCACGTATTTAACGTTTACGGGGATGCCATGTTTACTACCGTAACTTGTGGCAACTGATTTGTCATAACCGATGAAGCTTGGAAGGAGTGATATGGAGTTTTCATCATATTCTTTTTTTCCAATGATGGTTGCTTGATATGGTTCATCAACTGAAAAACTAAACTTTTTAATTGTTTCGTGTTTTTTTAATCCTAGGTTTATTTCCATGGCTTTTTTTATATCATTAATGCTTCCTTGATAGGGAACAAAATTATATAAACTTAAACCTGTTCCTTGTCCTGATTTACTGCTGTAGTCATATATATATTGGTCATAGCCACTTAGATATAGTCTTTGAAAACTGATTAAATCTGAAAAGTCAGCTTTTTCTTTTTGGGCTAAGATGTTTTTAGCTATATTGTAAAATGATAAAATTTCGGAAGTGCTCATATTTGTTTCCATATTATTACTAATGGTGTCAAGTAATTTATAGACTGTGTTTAAGTTGTTTATACTTCTTAATTTGTTGAGCATTCCTTGAACGACTAATTGTTGATTTTGTCCTCTTATAAAGTCATTGATAGTTTTTCTATGACGTGATAAGGCTAATGCTTCTTCGCCGTTTAATGTTTGTAATCCTTCGTTTAAACATATTTCATTATTAAAGTTACGATTACTATCTTGTTCACAAAATTCTATGGGGACATCTACTTTTATTCCTTTTAAGGAGTCTACTAAACTAACGACACCTTTGAAGTTTATTTTGACAAAATAGTCGATAGGAATATTAGTGAAATTTTCAATTGTTTTCATCATACATTCTTCACCATACCAAGCGGCATGAGTTATTTTGTTTTTTCTTTCTCCGCTAAAGCAAGAAATAGGAACATATGTATCGCGAGGGATGCTTAGAATGGTTGTATTAAGCGTTTTTGGATTAAAGGTTAATAGCATTAGGGAATCGCCATTAAAGGTTGCGCCTTCAATATTTTCTGTTTCTGAATCAACGCCCATTAATAATAAGGTAAATGGTTCTTTGACGGTACCGCCTTTATTTATTTTTGTTTCTTTTTTTAATTTTTTGGTTTGTGTATATAATATTTTAGTTGTTTGATCAATATGATTATATCCGTCTATATTTTTAAACATAGATACATATTTGGTTGGTAAAAATAAGTATTTTATTTTATTTTCTTTTAATGCATCAAGCATATCAATGTAGTTGTCATATTTTTTAATTTTATTTTTTAGATTATTTTTTTTAATAATTTCTTGGGATATTAGATTGCCTTCAATGTTATCTTTGTCATTGATCATGCCGATAGTGTCGTTATTTATATCTTCTATTTTTTTGGCGGGATTGTTTTTGTTGGTAACGATGCTTGTTTTATAAATGGTGTATTCGCTTGTTGTGACGTTACTTATTTTATTGTATACTTTATTGAAGTTATAGCTTGTAAAACTTATTAGTGCTAGATATATTATCATAAAAGTTATAAGGGTTATTAGTGATTTTATTTTGCTTTTTTTTAATATTTTTTTTCTTGTTATAAAAAATATTAGTATAATGATTAGTAAAAAACTTATAGAACATATTCTTAATAATGTTTCTATATCTTTTAAGAGATAAATTAGATAGCTTAAATAAGCACTGCTTAGGGTTATAAGCAGTAATATTATAAAGGATATTATTTTACTTGCTTTATTTGTTTTGTTTTTTTTGTTTTTTTTCATTTGGTAATTCCTCCTTAGATACTTAGAATATTATATCGTAATTTTACTAAATAGACAATATTTTTAATTTTTTTTTATATTAATATTGTCAACTTGTGTCATATAATTGTATATAATAGATTAAATGTTTAAAATAATGATAAATACATTTACAAATATTTTGTTTTTTGTTATAATCTATTTGTATGGGGCCATGGCCAAGTGGTAAGGCATGGGACTGCAACTCCCCGATCGTCGGTTCAAATCCGGCTGGCCCCTCCAATCTTATTTATTATTGGATAATATTAAATTTTTATGCAGGTGTAGTACAATGGTTAGTATATAGCCTTGCCAAGGCTAGGATGCCGGTTCGATTCCGGTCACTTGCTCCAATTGAAAACAGCTTACGAACCAATATGGTATCGTAAGTTTTTTAGTGTGCCGGGCATGGCATATAACTAGGTGGTGAAAGTCCACTATACACGTAAGTATCTGCGAAGTATTAGAGATGCACAACGCATTAACAGTGATGTTAGGGCTAAAGGAAGTGTGGAACAAAATCGTGGCTCAACGAACAGAAACTTGATACTAAGGCTGCATAAATGGATAATGTTATTAAACAAACTAAAGTCCGAAAGATACACGTAACTTTATGTAGTAAATTAAGTGAGTAAACGAAGAAAGTTATATGTC
>JAVWOV010000049.1:0-5882 GCA_036636255.1 Bacilli bacterium | reverse complement strand
TAGCTGGGTCATTATTGCGGAATAACACATAAGACATTATCACGGAATAACCATATAAAAAAAGTGACTTAATCATGAAAAATTGACACAGTTTAATTAATGTGGTATAATACCCTCTATTAAAAAGGGGGGAATATAAGATGGGAAATGATATATTAAAAGTTTTGACAAGGATGGTTTGTGATGAAATTTCTAAACAAGATATTGATATTAATGAAAAAAACAAACTTATTGATATAACAATAGAAAAGTTAATTAAAACTAAAGGACAATTAGCTGTTCCAACATTAGAACAAATTGATAATACCTTAATAGGTGCATACTTACCAGACAATATTCAAACTGAATATTGTAGTGATATCGAAAGATTAAATAATTATAAAATTGCTGAAATTCGTAAGTTTAGTCTTGATGAACCGCAAGAAGGACCTCAATATAATAGGCCATATTTTCGCGGTATCGGTTTAAAAAAGAAACCAATGATTAAGCGTGCTTATGAAGTTTATGAACAAAAAGTTAATGAGTATTTAATACATGCTAATGGCAATGAATTTTACATAGCTGGTGATTTTTATCCAGAAATTATTTTTAATCAACATAATGATATTAAAAGAAAACTTATCAGAGAAAGGGCAACTAGAGAAACTATTTTAAATTATTTATCAATGCGACAAGATAGTTATTGCTTTAATACACCGTCTAAAAATACCTTAGATAAAATGGCTTTAAAAGACGAAAGTTATGTTGCTTTAGAAAATGTGTTAACTTGGTATAGTGATATTGATGAATTAAGTAAGATAGAAAAAGAACCTGCTAAAGTTTTCACTAAATTTAAAATGTAATAATTTTTAAAAAACAAATTATAAAAGTAGCATAAAGTGCTTCTTTTTATTTTATATAAAGGCTTTTTTTACATGTTTCGCTTGATGCATGGTAACTATAATTATATTAATCGATGTAGCTATTATTAACCCCCCCATTCCAATATGCAAGAAAGAACAAATTAGTAATAATGAAGTTCTAAATAGCATGCCAATTAATGTCCCGTTCATAGCCTCTTTGGCCTTGTTTATAGCTTGCAGAGCACTTGTAAGCGGTATTTGAATATAGTAAAGCAAAAAGATGGGAGCTAAAATACGTAGATAATTTATTCCCTCCGTAGAGCCATATATTAAATTTAAAAATAATTGTGGCATAGTTAAAAACATAAAAGTTATGGGAACACCAATAATTAATGAAAATAAAATAGCTTGTTTTATTTTTAAAAAACAGTACTTTTTATTGTTTTTACTATAGGCACTACTTATTACCGGAATTAAAGCCTGAGATATAGCAATAGTAAAAAAGGACGGAATTAGTAACAAAGGAATTATATAACCGTTTATTATACCGTATTGATTAATGATAAAATGACTGGTATAACCAATTTTTAACAATACATACGTTAATATAATAGGCTCTAAGAAATAGCCAATAGAACCAATTAATCGACTGCCCGTGGTAGGCAAACTAATATTTAAAATATTTTTTATATTCTGTTTATTTGGTAAAATATCTTTTTTTTCAATAGTAAATTTTTTTGGAAGGAAGAAAAATAAAACAATAATACTAGTTAGTTCACTTGCTATATTAGCAAGAACAACAAAACAAACAGCAAATTCTAACCCTCTTGTAATAAATAAAGGAATACCAATTAGTAGAACAATTAATCTTACTATATCTTCTGTAATATTAGAGATAACATGAGGAATCATTTTTTCTTTACCAAAAAAATAACCACGTATAATATTAGAAATACTTATTAAAGGTAATACTATACCAATACATATTAAAGCATAATAACTACGTGGTTCGTGTAAAAGATTATTAGCAATATATTTACTACTAAATATTAGAAAAATTATTATTAAAATATTTAGTATAAGCATAAAGGGAATCATAGAGAATACTAAATTTTTATTATTACTTTTATCTTCAGCTACTAATTTTGATATAGCAATAGGAAGACCAAGCTGGGCTAAAGCGATGAAGAGCATGAAGGTTGGTAAAATAAGCATATATATTCCTATTCCTTCTGTTCCCAGTAAGCGCGTGGTTACTATTTTAATAACCATTGATAACATTTTTGTTATCAATGCTCCAATAATTAAAATGATAGTAGATTTAACAAATTTACTTTTTTTCATATTTCACCTTTAAAAATTTCTGTTTTTCATATATAATATATATGTATGGCAATAATTATTTATTTATGGGAGGTAATTTATGGATATTGTTTTTGGATCATTAGAGGAATTATATGAACGAGTAAAACCCGCTTTAGTTACTAAGTCTTTAGAAATGTGTAGGTCGGGATATAACTATATTAAACCTGAGGATGTATGGAACTACTTAAAAGAAATTAAATGGAAAAATTCCCAGAATTTAGCTTTGCATGAGATGGTTGATGATATTTTAAATAGTGAAGAAATTTTAGTTGATAATTATGTAAAAGAAAAATTGAATCGTGGCAATAGAGAGGTATATTTTAATTAATACAGGAGGTAACTATGAAAAAAAAATTTAGTATATATTTAGTAATTACCATTATTTTATTAGGCGTGGTGGGATTTGCTTTTAAACCTTTACTTAAGAATTTAAATTTTGGCCTAGATTTACAAGGTGGTTTTGAGGTTTTATATAAGGTTGAAAGTATTGATTCCAAAAAAGTAACTGCAGATATGACAGCTAATACATATAAAACTATTTCTCGAAGGATTGATGTATTAGGCGTTAGTGAACCTAGCATAACAGTAGAAGGTAATGATAAAATCCGGGTACAATTAGCCGGTGTTAATGACCCAGAAGAGGCACGAGATATTATTAGTAAAGTTGCTAACTTAACTTTTCGTGATACCGCTGATAATTTACTAATGCCTAGCACTGTTTTAAAAAGTGGAGGAGCCCGAGTATCACAGGATAATTATGGTAAGAAAGCTGTTTCACTTGCTGTTTTAGATAAGGATAAATTCTATAAAGTTACTAAAAGTATTAGTGAAATGAAGGATAATCGGATTGTTATTTGGTTGGATTATGATAACAATCGAGATTCATTTGCTAATGAAGGTAATATGTGTGGAACACCTAATAGTAATTGCTTATCAGTTGCGAGTGTTGATCAAGGATTTTCATCAGATGTAATTATACAAGGTGATTTTACTGATGACGAAGTTACATCGATGGTTGAATTAATTAATTCCGGTAGTCTACCGACAAAACTAGTTGAAATTTCTTCAAAAACAGTTGGAGCATCTTTTGGAGCAAATACTTTAGATAAGACCTTTTTAGCGGGCCTGGTTGGACTTGGATTAATTGCTGTATTTATGATTTGTCTATATCGTTGTGCTGGATTTATTTCGGCTGTTAGTATTATCGTTTATACATTTATAACTATTTTAGTATTTTGGCTAGTTGGTGGTGTATTAACATTGCCAGGGATTGCCGCTTTAGTTATTGGAATTGGGATGGCGATTGATGCTTGCATTTTAAATTTTGCACGGATTAAAGATGAAATGTATGAGGGTAAAAGTGTCGCATTAGCCCATAAGTTTGGTAACAAAAATTCCTTTATGACAATTTTAGATGCTAATATAACCACCCTAATTGTAGCTATTATTTTATTTGTATTAGGGGAAAGTAGTATTAAAGGTTTCGCAACAATGTTAATTATCAGTATTTTTGTAACAATGATTATTATGGTGTTTTTCAATCGTAAGTTATTAACATTATTTATTAATACTGGATTTTTTGAACATAAGCCTAAATTATTTATCGGAGTTAACCATCATAATATACCAGATACTTCTAAAGGTGAAAAAAGATTTAAAAATGATTTTACTAAGTTAGATTTTGTTAAATATCGTAAATTATTTATGACAATATCATCACTTATTATTATAGTAGGTGCCATTGTTATTGCCACCAGTGGTTTAAAATTAGGTATTGATTTTAAAGGTGGAACGTCTATTTCATTAGTTACAGATAAAACAATAACCACCGAAAACATCAAGGTTGATGTTAATAAACTTGGCTTCAATTTAACTGAAATGACAAAACTTGATGATGGAGCAATGATAAAAATAAGTGATACTTTAACCAAAAATGATATTCATAAAGCTGAAAATTATTTTAGTAATAAATATGATGCTAAAACGGATATTGGCGTTGTTTCTGACGTTGTTAAAAAAGAACTTATTAAAAATGCTATTTTATCATTGATTTTCGCTTCCTTTGGTATTACTATTTATATGTCATTACGTTTTAAATTTGATTATGGCATTAGTACTATTATTGCCTTATTACATGATGTATTTATTGTAATAGCTATTTTTAGTGTTCTAAGATTAGAAATTTCTAGTATTTTCATTGCCGCTATTTTGTCAATTATTGGTTATTCCATTAATGATAAAATTGTTACTTTTGATCGAATTAGAGAAAATATTAGAAAGAAAAAGAAAATAACTAACGAAAACGAATTAACTGATTTAGTTAATACTAGTTTACGAAGTGTGTTTACACGAAGTATTACAACCACGTTTACAACTTTAATTCCAGTAGTAGCTTTGATTTTCTTAGGATCACGGGAAATTCTTAATTTTAATTTAGCCTTACTTTTTGGTTTAGTTATTGGAGTTTATTCTTCTTTATTAATTGCTGCCCAAATATGGCTAGAAATTGGTAAACATAATTTACATAAAAATGTAAAGAAAAAATGGGATGATGATGACGATGACGAAATTGAAGAATTAAAAGTTAAAGGTGTTAATTATTAGGGGGTATAACATGACTTCTATAGTAGAAATAACTTCTATTGATGAATTATTAGTTAATATTAAGCATTATAATAAAGTTTCTAAAGAACTTAAAATCATTAAAAAAGCTTTCTTATTTGCAAAAGAAAAGCACTATGGCAAAAAGCGTTTAACGGGCGATGATTATATTATTCATCCCTTAAATGTTGCTAATATTTTAGTCACCATTCAAGCTGACTACGTTACCATCAGTGCTGCTTTATTACATGCTGTTATTGAAGAATGTAATACTGAGGCTTCAGTGTTAACATCCGAATTTGGTGAAGAAATAACTTCTATTATTGTAGGTTTTACTAAAATTAATAAACTTAGTTTTGATGGTAATAATGAAGCAATGGTTATAAATCATCAGAAAATATTAGTGGGATTATCCCAGGATGTACGAGTTATCTTTTTAAAACTTGCTGACCGTCTTCATAATATGCGAACTCTGTGGGTAATGGACATCAAATTACAAAAAGCTACGGCTAAAGAAACTTTAGATATTTTAGTACCAATCGCTCATCGATTAGGAATAAATCGCCTTAAAAGTGAATTAGAAGATTTATCGTTGCGTTATTATAAGCCAGATGTTTATTTTGCTATTGTTGAAAAATTAAATCAGTCAAAAAAGGAACGTGATGATTATGTTTTAAAAATGCAGGATAAAGTCACTTCCTTACTTACTAGTTTTCACATTAAACATGAAATAAAAGGCCGAGCTAAGAGTATTTATAGTATTTACAATAAGTTAAATACTGGTCGTTCTTTTAATCAAATTTATGATTTGTTAGCCCTTAGAATTTTTGTTAATTCTTCTCAGGAATGTTATCAGGTTTTAGGTATTATTCATTCAAAGTTTAGGCCTATTCCTAAACGTTTTAAAGATTATATTGCTATGCCTAAGACTAATATGTATCAGTCATTACATACAACTGTTTTTGGAATTGATGGTTACTTATTTGAAATTCAAATTAGAACTTATGAAATGGATAAAGTGGCGGACATGGGGATAGCTTCACATTGTTCTTCTAAAGAAGGCACAGTAGCTGT
>JAVWOV010000048.1:0-6003 GCA_036636255.1 Bacilli bacterium | reverse complement strand
CAAATTAATGCTAATGATTGATTTTTTTTGGGACATTATCGCTTACTATTGACATAGTTTTCAACAAATAGTTTTATGCCCATACACTAATTAATCATTTTCATAAAATAATATAGACAAATATATATAAGTCAAGACTAAATTAATAAATTGTATAAAAAAGTTTGAAAATAAAAATTTGTTAACTTAGACCACACTTAAAACACCTAGAGGTGTAATAATTTTAAATATTAGTTGTTCTTGATATTATCATATTTTATATAATCTCTATTTTCTTTTAAGATAAAATAGATGATTGTTAATAATTTACGACTAATACTTGCTAAGACAATAAAACTATGTTTTCCTTCATTGATTTTCTTATCATAATAAGTTCTTAATTATGGCTCATTTGACGTAACTACTAAGCTTGCTATATATAACGTGTCTTAAATATGGAGAACCTCTTTTAGAAGTTTTATCATTAGAAGATAACTTGTTACCAGATTGAAATTCATTAGAATCAACACCAGCAAAAGCAATCAGTTTACTTGGCTTATCAAAATTGTTAATGTCTTCAATTTCAGCTAAAATTATTGAAGCTAGATTAACTCCTCCACCAGAAACTGATAAAAGATAGCTATCTAATTTATTATATAATTCTTTGATTTCATTATTTACTTGATCAATCGGATTTTCTAAAAAAATAATTTTATTAATAAGTTGTTCGATTTCATAAGAACAAGAATCTGTAATAAACTTAATCCCAAAAGAATCTTTTGCTACTTCTTTAATATGAATAGCTGTTTGTTTATTAAATCTATCTTTGCTATTTTTGGATAATAAATTAGCTAGTTTAGTAGTAGAAGTATTTATGATGCCATCAAGATTGAACAGTTACGCAATAATGGTTTAGAAGCAACTACAAAACACTGTCACAGAAAAGTTTTTATATTCAGGAAATACTTTATCTAATAAATCTATAACTTGTAATTTGAGTGAAGTCACATTATCTACGACATTATATCTAAAACGTGTTAATCGTTTTAAAGATATAATGTTGTCGCGTGGAAGTTTTTATTCTTTAGAGCCAAAAACTCTTAGGTAATCTGCAATAATAATAGAATCAATAATATCATTCTTTTGCTTTCTATTATTATAAACACCACTATAGGGGTATAAACTGACACAGTAAAACCATTATCTGTTAATGTAGAATATAAAGAAAACCGATAATGTCCAGTTGCTTTCGTAGAAACTTCAATGTTGTTTAGATCTCCAAGTTTATCTTGAATAGTAGTTAAGAGTTTAGTAAAACACTCAATACCTTTGCAAAGATATAATCTCGTAAATGAAAAGCAATAGATAATATCTAATCTTTATACAACTTATTAATATTCAATTTGTAAAGTAGAAGCTTTAGTCTATAGGAAGAACCAAATGTTCAAGGAGGTAGATAAAAACACTCTATCTCTACAGACGTTATAATATAGAATTTTAACTCTACAAAATAATGAGTTTTTAGATATCTCTTAACAAAAATCTAAATATAGAAAAATGTAGTTAAAAAATATCTAACTACATTATACGAGGAGATAGTTATGAATAATCAAAATTTTAATACCGATATATATAATCATTCAACTGATATTTTTAAACAACCAAGTTATGAACAAAACAATTTTAATAAAATACAACAAAATGATATATATGATCCTTATAATGGTTTTATCCGTGGAAATATGTTTCCTGAACTTTTTAATAATTATAAAACTAACCCTTATGAAATTAGGCCAATGAATGAGCAAGCAGAATTACTAACATATATTGATGCTTTAGACTTTGCAACGCTTGATTTGAATCTTTACTTAGATATTCACCCCACTAATCAAAAAGCAATCGCCTTATTTAATCAATATAATATTCAAAAAAAAGAATATATTAAAAAGTATGAAAGTAATTATGGCCCACTACTTACTAATAGTGAATATTTAAACAATTGCCCTTGGCCATGGGTTAAAAATCCTTGGCCCTGGCAAAATAAATAGGAGGAAAGAAAATGTGGTTATATGAAAAAAAATTAGAATATCCTGTTAATATTTCTAAAAAAGATTTAAAAATGGCTAAATATTTAATGGCTTTATATGGTGGACCTAATGGTGAATTAGCTGCTGCTATTCAATATCTAACGCAAAGATATACTATGCCTAATGAGCTAGGAAGAGCACTATTAACAGATATTGCTACCGAAGAATTAAATCATGTTGAAATAATTTCATCAATGATATCACAATTAATAAATGGTTCTACAGTACAAGAACTTATTTCTGCTGGGTTAGATGGATACTTCGTTGAGCATGATCATGGTGTATTTCCTATTAACCCCGCTGGAATTCCCTTTACAACAGCTTATATTAATGCAACAGGCGACTTTATAGCTGATTTAGAAAGCGATATGGCTGCGGAACAAAGAGCGCGAGCTACTTATGAACATTTAATGGATTTAACTGATGATCCTGATATATTAGCGCCTCTTTCATTTTTAAGACAACGGGAAATTGTCCACTATCAAAGATTCAAAGAATTGCGTGATTATTATTTAAAGAAAAAAAATACAAATTAATGTATTTTTTTTAGTCTTCGTCAGTTCTGTAAACAGGTCTACTACTGTTAAAGTTACTATTTCTGTTTCCGTTTCTTTTCTTGTCGCGGCATTCTTTACATCTTGCTGGTTCATTAGTGAAACCTTTTTCTTCATAAAATTCTTGTTCACCAACAGTAAAAGTAAATTCAGCTCCACAATCTTTACAAACGATAGTCTTATCTTTTTTATCCATTTTCTAGTCCTCCTTTTTTCGAATTTGATTTAATACTTATTATACTTCAAAAAAAGGAAGTAACGAAATAATTTTTAAACCATTAATAATATACCACAATACCTAAAATTATTCAACCTATTTCACAAATATAGTGTCATTTAGTAAAATAAAGTGTATTTTTTTTAAAAATCTTAGTAAAATAGATTTAACAAACGACAACAAGCATATATTTTAATGGGTGATAATATGAAAAAAATTCTAATGATATGCGGAGGAAACTCATTTGAGCATGAAATATCTTGTAAATCAGCAAAATGTATTTTAGATAATATTGATAAAAATTTGTTTGAAATAACCGTAGTAGGTATTGATAAACAAAATAATTGGTACTTGTTTAATGATAATTATGATGATCTGTTTAATAATATATGGATAAAAGCAGATAAAATAAATAACATTATTGATTTTATTAAAATTTTTGATGTCGTCTTTCCTGTTTTACATGGTCTTAATGGTGAGGATGGAACTATTCAAGGAATGTTAGAATTATTCAAAATTAAATATGTTGGTTCTAAAGTTTTAAGTAGTGCTTTAGGAATGGATAAACAATTTTCAAAAATAATTTTTGAAAAAGCTAATATTCCTATTACTCCTTATTTAACAATGCATAATAATGATATTAATTATCAACAAATAAAAAAAAGACTTAACTTTCCCGTTATTGTTAAACCAGCTAGGGGTGGATCTTCTTGTGGAGTAAATAAAGCTAATAACAAAAAAGAATTAAATGATGCGATACAAAAAGCTAATGTTTTTGATACTAAAATAATAATCGAAAAATTAATTGTTGGTAAGGAATTAGAATGTGCTATAGTACAGGGTAAAAAAATCATGATATCATCAGTTGGTCAAATTGCATCAGCTAATGAATTATATGATTATAATGCTAAATATCTAAATAGTAATTCCCAAACTATTATTCCTGCTAAAATTTCTAAAAGGATAAGTGATATGATTAAACAATATACCAAAGATGCTTTTATAGCTATTAATGGCAACGGTTTAGCACGAGTCGATTTTTTTTATGACGAAGAAAATGACAAAATATATTTAAATGAAATAAACACAATGCCCGGTTTTACTTCTATTAGTATGTTTCCAAAATTATTTGAACATGATAAAATAAGTTATAAAAAGTTAATAACTTTTTTAATTAATAACGCTTAATATAAAAAAGATTAGTATTTGCTAATCTTTTTATTATTTATTATCATTTTTTTTACGTTGATTAGTATTTAATGTTTTTTTTCTTAGACGAAAATTAATCGGAGTCACTTCGACTAATTCATCATTATTAATATAATCTAAACAAGTTTCTAGAGACATTTTTCTAGTCTTTTTTAAGGCAACTGTATGATCATTCCCTGATGCTCTAGTATTTGTTAGTTTTTTACCTTTAACTACGTTAACTGCTAAATCACTAACATGAGAATGTTCACCAACGATCATTCCCTCATATACTTCAGTACCTGGTTCAACAAACATAATTCCGCGATCTTCTAATTGTCCTAAAGCATAAGCTGTAGCTTTACCATTTTCCATGGAAACTAAAACACCAAGTTTTCTTTCTCCCACTTTATTACTAGCTTTTTTACGATATTCTTTGAAAGTATGGTTTATAATACCGTACCCTTTGGTCATTGTCATAAATTCCGTAGTAAAACCTATTAATCCTCTAGAAGGAATTGTATAATTTAATCTGACTTGATTCTCAAAATTACTCATATTTTCCATGGTTGCATCGCGATTACCTAAAGCTTCTATTACATTACCTACATACTCATCCTTTACTTCTATCTGAACATCTTCATACGGTTCACACTTAATACCATCGATTAATTTTATAATTACTTCGGGTTTAGATACTTGTAATTCAAACCCTTCCCGACGCATATTTTCAATCAAAATTGATAAATGTAATTCTCCTCGGCCAGATACGATAAAAGATTCATTATCGCCACTATTTATTTTTAAGGAAACATCACGTTCGGTTTCTTTAAATAATCTTTCTTCAATTTTTCTAGCCGTTAATAATTTACCTTCTCTTCCGACAAATGGTGAGGTATTTACTCCAAAAGTCATTTGTAAGGTTGGTTCATCTATATGAAGAATTGGTAATGCTTCTTCTTTTCCTATTTCACAAACTGTTTCGCCTACACTTATATCAGCAAGACCGGCAATAGCAACAATATCACCAGCTTCAGCTTCTTTTACTTCAATTCTTTTTAATCCTTCATAACCAAATATTTTTCCGATTCTAAATTGCTTGATACTACCGTCTAAACGAACACATGAAACCATGTCATTAGTTTTCATATGACCGCGTTTAACAAGTCCTATACCTATTCTTCCAACAAAATCATTATAATCTAATAAAGCTGGTTGAAATTGCAAACTTTTATCTATTTCAACATTTGGTTCAGGAATATTTTCTATGATTAA
Organism: Bacilli bacterium; assembly: GCA_036636255.1. Classification (GTDB taxonomy): domain Bacteria; phylum Bacillota_I; class Bacilli_A; order RF39; family UBA660; genus CALVXC01. Next base: position 703 of record JAVWOV010000048.1, on the reverse strand, counting down.
ATCTAAAATTGGTTGCATAGTTTCTTTTTGAGTTGCCGCATCAGGTTCTAGGCTTGATGTACCGTTTAAACTAGAAGCATAAACAATAGGAAAATCCAATTGATCAATATCCGCACCCAATTCAATAAATAAGTCTATTACTTCGTCGATAACAGCTTTCGGACGAGCTGTATCTTTATCAATTTTATTAACAACAACGATTGGAGTAACACCCGCTTCTAAAGCTTTTTTTAAAACAAAACGTGTTTGTGGCATTGTTCCTTCATAAGCATCAACAACAAGTAATACACCATCTACCATATTCATAATACGTTCAACCTCGCCACCAAAATCAGCATGACCAGGCGTATCTAAAATATTTATCCTACACCCTTGGTAATTTATTGAGGTTGTTTTAGATAAAATAGTAATACCACGTTCTTTTTCAATATCATTAGAATCCATAACTCTTTCATTAATAGATTCATTTTCACGAAATGTTCCTGCTGTATTTAACAGTTTATCAACCAACGTTGTTTTACCATGATCAACGTGGGCAATTATAGCTACATTCCTTTTTTTCATAATATACACATCCCTTTTTTCGCTTGGGCTATTATATCATGGTTTAATATATAATGTAAAGGTTATTTACAAATTTTAAAATTTAACTCGAATGAAAAGTTAAATTGACCAGCAAAATAATGAATGGTCAATTAAGTAG
>JAVWOV010000047.1:0-6353 GCA_036636255.1 Bacilli bacterium | reverse complement strand
ATTTTACCACACTGTCCACATTTTTGTGTCTATATATCTATACTAACACCAATCCACTTATCACTAATTAAAATTAACGCCGTCTGTCCCAATTCATTTAAACTAACCGTACCCGAAGCAGGCTTATCACCTTTAACTTCTAAACCATCAAAACTAGGTCCATAAAATTTTTTTGCTTGATTATTATCATTAAGTAAATTATCAGCATAATATAACTCACTAGCCTTAAGTATACCATAAGCACTATCCTCAAAAGCTGACTTTTTAGCTTTATCAATAATATTCATAATAACTGGTACAGCTATTAAAGCAATAATAGCTATAATTATAATAACGGCTAAAAGTTCTATCAAAGTAAAACCTTTATAGTTATTTAGTCCTTTTTCTGGTTTGCTATTTGTTAGTTTAACATCTTTTGAAATTAATGATGCTTTCTTCATTTTTACTCCTCCGTATAATACCTTAGATCCTTAAAATAATTATAACAAATTATCAAATTTAAAACAACAAATATTCTAAATAATATCACTTGGCACAACCTAATTAATAACAATTACTGCTTATCATAAATAATACCCAAATGTTTATAAGCTTTTTTTGTTACTACACGCCCTCGATTAGTTCTTTTTAAAAAACCATTTTGTAATAAAAAAGGTTCATAAACATCTTCAATTGTTGTTGACTCTTCACCTATAGAAGCAGCAATCGCGTCTATTCCAACAGGTCCCCCATTAAATTTTTCAATAATAGATTTAAGTAAATTATAATCAGTATTATCAAGTCCTAATTCATCAACTTTTAATTTATTAAGAGCTAAAGAAGTTATCTCTAAATCAATAACACGCTTATTTTTTACTAAAGCAAAATCGCGAACACGTTTAAATAAACGATTACTAATTCGTGGCGTACCACGACTACGTATCGCCAATTCCATAGCAGCGGAATCTTTAATAGGATAATGAAGAACCATACTAGTTCTTTTAATAATATGTTCCAGTTCTTGATTAGTATAATAGCTAAGTTTAGCAACAATTCCAAAGCGATCCCGTAAAGGACTAGTTAAATCCCCAGCCCTCGTAGTCGCTCCAACTAAAGTAAAAAAAGGTAATTCAATTTTAATATTACGACTAGATGAATCATTTCCAACAATAATTGATAAAGTAAAATCTTCCATAGCAGAATACAACATTTCTTCAATAAAACGAGGTATACGATGAATTTCATCAATAAATAATACATCATTTGGTTCTAAAGAAGATAATAAAACAGCTAAATCTCCAGCTTTTTCAATAGCCGGACCACTAGTTGTCTTAACATGACTACCCATTTCATTAGCAATAATAAACGCCAAAGTTGTTTTTCCTAAACCCGGTGGGCCATATAGCAACACATGATCTAATACTTCATTTCGCATCTTAGCCGCCTTAATAAAAATAGCTAAATTTTCTTTAACTTCTTTTTGTCCAATATATTCATCAATCCTACTCGGACGAATATTCTTTTCCAATAAGTCCGTAGTTAATTGTTCTTCCGTAACAATTCTTTTTTCCATTAAATCCCCCCTATAATAATTTTAACGCCTCTTTTATTTGTTTTTCAATCGTATCATTTTTAATATTAGGTAAAATACGATTAATATCATTACTTTTATAACCCAAAGTTTTTAAAGCAACCACTAATTTATTATTCTCATTAATTTCTTTTGTTATCATTTTCCCCTTTAAATCAAGTATAATTTGTCGCGCCACCTTATCACCTATTTTAGGAAAACTTTTTAAATATATAATATCCTCAGTTGCTATAGCATTAATAATATTATCGCTAGTAGAATTAGAAAATAAAGGTAATGCCATTTTACAGCCTACACCTTTAACACTAATGAGTTTTAAAAATAAATTTTTATCGGCTAAAACTTTAAAGCCATATAAACTTATAGCATTTTCAGAAATATGCTGATATACATATATTAAATATTTTTCATTTAATGTAAAAGAAGATGGTGTAGCTATATAAATATAATAACCAACACCATTATTTTCTAAAATAATATAATTACTACCAATAGCAGTAACATTTCCTACAATATGAGCATACATACTATCACCCTATTTCTTCTTTAAAAAAACGCGAATAATATAATAAACAAAAAAACTTAAACATATTATATATAACCAAATAGCTATAACATTAATAATACCTGTCAAATTATTATTAATAATAGCTAAAATTGAAACTGGTAAAAATTGATTAATAAAATCATTTACAACTGGCCAATTTATATTTAAATTAATTAAATTAAGTAATCTTAAAATAGTATCAATTATACCAATAATATAAATAAATTTTTTAAACGTTTTAAATAAACAAGCCGCGACAATAATAACAACAATTAAAATGATTAAATCCATCAATTACACCTCTTCTTCATATACTTTGATTGGTTCACTTGTTGTTTTATTATAAGTTATTTTAACAATATATGACGAAACATGATCATCTTGATATTTTCTATAATTACTCAAATCTAACTGAATATTTTTTATTTGCTTATTTTTTTCTTTAATTATTACTTCAACAGATGATTTGGGATCATTAATTTTCTTATCATCAAAATTAGCAATAACATCAGCGAGTAACACTAAATAACTTTTTTCAATACTACCATCAGCATATTTGGTTTCATAATTTAATACACCTTTTTTAATAATAGTTGCTAAGTTATGTGGCTTTAAATCAAACAAATCAAAATCAACAAAGGGATTGGATATTAAATTTATTTTATCATTTACTATTTCATATATTTTATCATCCTTAAGATAATAGCGATCATTAATAATAGTTGTTTTTTGATTAGTTTTTCCTTGACAAATATTTTTTATTTCTTTATTGTCTTTAATTATATTGACCTCTAAAGTAAATTCATAATTACTAAGTTCAGCATAGTTTTGTATAGTAGTTTTTGGTACAGGTGGTTTTATTGCTTTATTTGTATTAATATTCAAAAAGACAAAAACAATCACAAAAAACAAAGCATAAAAAGCTAAAATAATTAATGAGCGATAACGTTTGTTTTTCCATATTTCTTTTGTTTTAGCCAATAAATTCGTTTTTTTTTCTTCTTCCATTATATACTCCTAATCTAAAATCTTACCGATAATTTCACCTTTATTTTGTTCACCATTGATAAATTCTAAAGCGGTCATTTTCCTTTTTCCCTCTGGTTGAACACTAGTTATTACAATTTCACCATTATCAACTTTTACACCAAAGCCATCTTGATAAATATTAGTTATTTGACCATTAAATAATTTAGAAAAATATTCATTAGTTTGATAACTGGCAAAAATTTTTAAAATTTTTCCTTCATATAAACAATACGCTCCTGGCCAACTATTTAATCCTCTAATTTGATTATAAATTTCACGTTTTGTTTTACTAAAATCAAGGCGCTCATCGTTTCTTTTGATAGTGAAGGCATATGTTGCATCTTCGTTGTTTTGCTTGCTACCTTTAGCATTACCGGCTAATATTTGTGGTAATTGTTCAATTAATACTTTAGCGCTTAATAAGCTTAATTTATCATGTAAACTACTTGCTGTATCAAGGGTTGAAATAGATAACGAAGCTTGATAAATAATATCACCTTCATCCATTTTTGTATCACTATACATTAAGGTAATACCTGTTTTATTATATCCTTCAATAATCGCCCGATGAATAGGCGCTGCTCCTCTTAATTTAGGCAATAATGAAGCATGCACATTAACAACTCCTAATGATGGATATTCAATAATTTCTTTTGGTAAAATTTGACCATAAGCACATGTAATAATCAAATCGGGTTCCAATGCTAAAATGTCTTCATATTCTTCTTTAATACTGTCTGGTTGAACAACCAATAAAATATGTTCAAAAGCTTCTTTTTTGACTGGTGAAAATATTTTTTGACCATCACGACCTTTTAACCGATCCGGTTGCGTAATAACTGCTTTTATTTTATAGTTTTCAGTTAATTTTCTTAAAACTGGTACAGCAAATTCTGGAGTGCCCATAAAAATAATTTTAGGTTCCTTGGTTATTTTTATATCTTCAACATTCACTTTTATCACATCCTTATTATATATTTTATCATAAATAAATGAAAATAACTATATTTTAAGTATATTTAATCTATTTTATTAAGTTAATATTTTTGATTTATAATTTTTAAACAGTATTCTTTTAAAGTACTTTTAATTAGTTATAAACACGCAATTATAGGTGCCTTATAATTAACAATAAAATAATATTACAAAAGTTATATATTATTTTATTAAAAAAAAGTGATTACTCACCTTTTAAAATTTCAATTGCTTGACGCATTTGATAATCATATTTAATCATTTCTAGACCACCAAATTTATCTAAAAATTCTTCTTTAGTCATTTTATATTTTAAAGCTAATTTATCTGCTTCTAATAACGCTGTTTTATCATCAATAGTAATATCTTCTTCTTTAGCTATTTCTTCTAGCATTAGTCTATATTTAATTCGATTAGTTGCTTCTGGTTTCATTTGATCTTTTAAGGCTTGTTCATCTGAATTACTAAATTGATAAAATTGTTCTAAAGTAATACCTTGCATTTTGATATTTTCTTCATATTGTTTTAACATTCTTTTTAATTCTTCCTCAATCATAACATCGGGAATAGTAACTACAACGTCCTTAGCTGCTTCTTCTAATAATTTATCAATATATTCATTTGAATTATTATTTTCTTTTTGAACTTTAAGATTTTCAATTACTTGTTGTTCTAATGTTTCTTTGCTGTTAACTCCTTCTAAACCTAAATCATCAAAAAATTCTTGATTCATTTCGGGAACTTTTAATTCTTTTACTTCATGTATTTTAACTTTGAATAAAACTGGTTTTCCTTTTAAATCATCACTATGATATTCTTCTGGGAAAGTTATGTTTATTTCCTTTTCATCATTTTGTTTTAAACCAATTAATTGTTCTTCAAAACCAGGTATAAAAGTACCACTGCCAATAGTTAAACTATAATTTTCACCTTTGCCACCTTCAAAAGGCTCACCTTCTTTGAAACCTTCAAAATCCATAATAACAGTATCGCCATTTGCTACAGCACCTTCTTTTATAATGTTTTCTGCGTAATGACTTAAGGTATGATCAAGAGCTTCTTTTATTTCTTCTTTAGTTATTTTTACTACATCTTTTTTTATTTTTAAATTTTTGTATTTACCTAATTTAACTTCTGGTCTAAGGGTTAAAGTGAATTTAAAATCAACTTCATTTTCGTCAATTTTATTTAAACTTATTTCTGGTTGAGCAACTATTTGGTCGTCTTTAATTTGCTCTAACATTTGTCCGTAAGCATCTTGTAAACAAAGATCGGCTGCATCAGCTAATAGTGCTGTGTCTCCGTATTTTTTTATGAAAACGTCTTTAGGTGCTTTACCTTTTCTAAAGCCGTCTAATTTAACTTTTTCATTAGCTTTTGTAAAAGCTTTATCCAAAGCATCCTTCCATGGTTGCCCTGTTACTTTAATACTTATGTCTTTGGTTGTTTTATTTTCCATTATTTTTCCTCCAATACCTTTCTAGTATATAATATATTAGATTTTTTTTCAACTGTTTTTTAGTTATTTTCATGATAAAAAGTGCTTTAGGCACTTAATTAATAGCAATAACTTTAACGTCATATTTACCATTTGGACTATCTACTGACACAGTTGCGCCAATTTTTAAACCTAGAATAGCTTTTGCTATTGGTGATTCGTTTGATATTTTATTATTAAATGGATCAGCTTCTTTTATTCCAACAATAGAATATTCTTCGATATCATTATCAGCAACATATTCTAATTTAACGTTAGTTCCAATTGAAACCTTGTCAGTTTTAACATGTTTTATAATAGTGGCTTTTTCTAAAATTGCTTCTAGTTCTTGAATTTTATTTTCAACTTCTCCTTGTTCTGAGCGAGCAGCATCATATTCAGCATTTTCGCTTAGATCGCCCAATGATCTTGCATCTTTAATAGCCAATATTATTTCTGGTCTTTTGACTTTTTTAAGATATTCTAGTTCATTTTGAACTTCTTTTAAACCTTCTACTGTAAAATAAACTTCTTTTGTATTTGACATATATTTTCACCTCGTTTTTTTCAAGCTTACAAAATAATACTACATTTTAAGTCACTTGTCAATAGTTTTTTTAATTTGCATGATATCATATTTAGAAACTTTTTGGTTCGTTTTTATTTTGACTATTTGACGTGGATGTCTAACGATATCAATTAGTTGATTTTTTTCATCATATATTTCATTTATAGTTATTGTTTTTATTGGTTTA
>JAVWOV010000046.1:0-6387 GCA_036636255.1 Bacilli bacterium | reverse complement strand
ATCTAGTAATTAATTATCTTATTTGTTATTTAAATAAAGAAATCAAAAATTACGATAATATTGACATTACCCTAATTATTAACTCACTTAAAAAAATTGTGTTTTACATCAAAGAAAGTGAATTTAACAAATATTGTTGTAAAAACAGTATACAGAAATTAACAACCAAACATATGATTAATCTATTATTATTTTTTGAACAAACAGTTAAAATTACTGAGGAAGATATCAAAGAAATTAAACCCATTACCCCTAATCTAAACACCCTAAAAAAACCAATTATTAAAAAAGACTCACCTGCTAAAAAGAAACAAAAATTTAATACATATACAATTATTATTATCATCTCCATCATTGTATTTATTATTGGCGGATTTTTCCTATTTAAATGGTACATTGATGGCGCCAAAAGTAACAATATTCAAAAAAACATTAAAGAAAAAGTAGAAATAAAAGAAACAAGTGGCGGAGAAGCTATTAATCCTCCTGCCCGTACTGAAGAAATTCATAATGACTATTGGGATTATATGAAAATGCCTCTAATTAACGTTGATTTTCATAAATTATTAAAAATTAATCAAGACACCGTCGGATGGCTTCAAGTAAGTGGTACTAATATCAATTATCCCATTGTTCAATCAGGCGATAATGATTACTATTTACATCACGCTTTTAATGGCTCTACTAATAATGCTGGTTGGATTTTTGCAGATTATCGTAACGATTTATCTTCATTAGATAAAAATAACGTTATTTATGGTCACGGTAGATTAGACACAACAATGTTCGGTTCATTAAAAAACATTTTAACCAGTAATTGGTATAACGACTCTAATAATCATGTCATTAAGTTATCAACATTAACACAAAATACTTTATGGCAAGTCTTCTCTGTTTACTCCATTAATGCCGAATCATATTATATTACAACAGATTTTCCAACAACTAATCAATATGATCAATTTTTAAAAACATTAAAAAGTCGAAGTATTTTTAGCTTTAGCGGAAATGTTAACCCTGAAGATAAAATCATTACATTATCTACTTGTCAAGACAATTACGATCACCGAGTTGTAATGCATGCTAAACTAATTAAAGCCGAAACCAAATAACATGCTAATTAATATTTCATATAAAAAAACAAGTGATTTTATCAAATAAAATTGCTTGTTTTAATTATTTACTAACTTAAATTTTAACTATTTATTTCATATAAATATTTTGCCGTTCTAACCATTTGATAACTATAACCCATTTCATTATCATACCATGCTACTACTTTAATTAATTGCCTACCATCAACTTCTAAAACACTTGTTAACAATCCATCAACTAAAGCCCCATACGATGATCCAATAATATCACTTGATACAATTGGATCAACAGTAAATCCAATTGTTTCATTGGTATTTTCTTTAATAGCCTCATTAATTTGTTGAACAGTTACTTTTTGACCAAACTCAATTGTTAAATCAACAACCGAACCAGTTGATGTTGGCACCCTTAAAGCACTACCATCTAATTTACCCTTTAAATTAGGTAAAACTAAACCAACAGCTTTAGCAGCTCCAGTCGATGATGGCACAATATTCATTGCACCAGCTCGTCCTCGGCGCGCCTTTATTCCTTTTTTATGAGCAACATCCAAAATCGTTTGATCATTAGTATATGCATGTATTGTGGTCATATAACCTTTAATAATATTAAAATTATCATCTAATATTTGAACAACTGGCGCTAAACAATTAGTAGTACAACTAGCAGCACTAATAATTTGATCATCTCTTGTTAAAATATTTTCATTAACATTATAAACAACTGTTTTCATTTCACCCTTGCCAGGAGCAGAAATAACTACTTTTTTAGCACCAGCTATTAGATGACTATTAGCTTTTTCTTTATCAGTAAAATGACCTGTACACTCAAAAACTTCATCAATTTGCAATTTTTCCCAAGGTAATTTACTAGGATCAGTTTGATTAAAAACCTTTACTTTTCTATTATCTATAATAATATTTTCATCATCATAACTTATATCATTTACTTTATAACTACGATGATTAGTATCATACTTAAGAAGATATGCTAATTGTTCAGGTTCAGTTAAATCATTAATAGCTACCACCTCAAAAGCTGGATCTTCCTCCATAATTCTAAAAACAAGACGGCCTATTCTTCCAAAACCATTAATAGCAACTTTTATCATCTTTTTACCTCAATCAATTTATATTGATTTCTTTCTATATTATTTAAAACAACTATTACCAATAAACTCCCGTAAAACCGAATCCTTAGGTATATCATCTGACGGTATTGGCAAAAAATTACGAAGCAAATTAATCAATCTAATCGCTTCTGGATATTCTTCATCACTTTAATCAACAGAAAACAATAATGGCTCAGCAAACGCCTTTAACACACCAAGCTCATAAATAAGCGCTGTATTAACAATAACATCCGCATCATCTTGAAAAGGAAAAATATTTTTCTCTTCACTCTCTCTTATTTCTTTCCACATATGTAACGTATCAGTAGCATTATAACCCCGAAACTTATTATCACGAATAATTCTTCTTAATCGTCTAGTATCACTAGTATGAACACGATTATGATTATCAACATTAAGCTGTGTTAAAGGACTAACATATATTTTAAATTTCTGATTTCGTTCAATTGATAAAGTCAAATCATCAGATAAAGCATGTAACCCTTCAATAATTATTACCTCTTCATTGTTTATTTGTAACCACTTCTTTTTATATTCTCTTTTTCCCGAAACAAAATTAAACTCCGGCAATAGAACTTTTTCAAAAGCTAACAAACGCATTAAATCCTGATTAAACAAAGTCACATCAATAGCTTTAAGTGATTCAAAATCATATTCACCATTTTTATTTTTAGGCGTTTTTTCCCGATCATAAAAGTAATCATCAATAGAAATTTGATGAGTTTTAACACCCTTACTTTTCAAAAATATATCTAATTTTTTAGAAGTAGTCGTTTTACCACTCGAAGTAGGACCAGCTATTAAAATTAATTTAATACTTTTTTTATTTTCCTTTATTTCATCAGCTATTTTAATTAATTGATTATTAGAATAAGCCTCCGAAATACGAATTAATTCATCATATTTACCAGTTGTTATAATATCATTTAAATCAGCAGCATTACTAATTCCTAACATTTTACCCCAATTAGTATAATCAAGGAATTTATCAAACAATCGTGAACGATGAACATATTCTAACGTACACTCTGGATTATAAATACTTGGATAACAAACAACAAACCCACTATCCTTAATATAATTTAATTTAAAATCATTAATTGCTCCCGTACTATAAGCAAGTTCACCATAAAAATAATCATAAATATCCTCTAAACGATATAAATTAACATAACTATTACTAATATATTTTAAAACCTTTACCTTGTCCATTTGATTTCTCTTTTTAAAATATTTAACAGCATCTGACCTTGAAACACTCACCTTATTAAAAAGAAGATTTTGTTTAGCTAATTCTTGCATTTTTACTTCAATTTTTTTTAAAATAACTTTATCTATTTTAGCATCATTTATTTCACAATAAAAACCCTTATCCATAGAATGTTCAATAATTACATCAACACTATTTCCTAATATTTTTTTGGTAGCAACAATTAATAAAAACTGTAAACTACGACCATATATAGAATTACCAATAGCACTTGATCGATCATAAAAATCGATATTACACTTTTTAAATATTTTATCACTTAATTCTGTTATATCATTATCAACTTTTGCCGCTATTATAGGATAGTTATAATATTTTAAATAATTATGACTAATCTCTAACAAAGTGGTTTCTTCTAAAAATTCTTTAATTTCCTTACCTCTAAAACTAACTTTTATCATTTTATCCATTTTATCCCCTTTTCCCTTATACATCCATTTTATCAAAAAAAAAATATTTTGTCACACGTTTTAATGAATATTTTTACTTTTTAAACTTATTATAATTACAGGAGGTGTTTTATGAATTTGATTCCAACAGTTATCGAAAAAAATAGTGACGGTCAAATTGCTTATGATATTTATTCACGTTTACTTAAAGATCGAATTATTATGTTAAGTGGGGAAATCGACGATATGAACTCTAATGCTATTGTAGGACAATTATTATATTTAGATTCATTAAATAATGATGACATTAGTATATATATTAATTCACCAGGCGGAAGTGTTACTTCAGGTATGGCTATTTATGACACAATGAATTTTATTAAAAGTAACGTTTCAACTATTTGTGTTGGTATGGCCGCTAGTATGGCTGCATTTTTACTTTCTAGTGGCCAAAAAGGAAAAAGATGTTGCCTACCAAACAGCGAAGTAATGATTCACCAGCCATTAGGTGGGGCGCAAGGACAAGCAACAGAAATAAAAATTGCCGCCGAAAGAATTTTAAAATTAAAAGACAAATTAAATAATCTTTTAGCCAAAAATACCGGGAAAAACATAAAAGTAATTACAAATGATACAGAACGTGATTGTTTTTTATCAGCCAAAGAAGCCCTTGATTATGGTTTAATTGATAAAATATTATAACAGGCATTAATGCCTGTTATTTTTAGGAAATAGTTCCTTTTTAATAGTTTTATCACTTAATGATACTATTTTTTTAGTTATATTATTAATTTTAAATTTTTTATTTGCTTCACCTATCAATTGTTTATTATCTAATTGTTTATCATCAAACATGTTTCACCACCTTATCTTATAATAATAAGTAATATTTTTTCAAATACAAATTTTGTATATTATTAATAAAAAAAGACTAGCTAGGTAGTCGTTTTCTTTTTAATTATTTAGCTTGATATCCAGTAGTGCTTCCTAATTGTTGTTGACCCATTTGTACTAATCTTTTAGTAATTTCGCCACCAACAGATCCATTTGCTCTTGAAGTTGCATCTGGTCCCATAGCAACACCTAATTCATTTGCTATTTCATATTTCATTTTATCAATAGCACCCTTAGCACCAGGCACAACAAATTTACTTGCCGCTTTATTATTCATTATTTTCACCTCCTGTACACTAATATAATGTGTACATTTGGTTATTTAATACGTCGAAATTTGTGGTAATTTCTGGCTTTTTTATAGTAAATTTTGGTAATTATTTTCAACAGTCAAATTAATAGTTTCAATATTTTCAAGACATTCATCAATTAATTTATCAAAATTTATTTTTTGCTCATATTCTAAGCACTTAGCTAAAGTAGGATTTATAATAGGATGTTTAGGTGAAAAAATAGTGCAGCAATCCTCATAAGGTAATATACTAGTTTCATAAGTAGCTATTTTTTGAGCAATACTAATTATTTCAATTTTATCTAAAGTAGCTACTGGCCGAATTACTGGTAAAGTAGTTACTTCATTTATTACAATCATACTTGATAACGTTTGACTAGCTACTTGACCAATACTCTCACCATTAATAATTACTTTTAACTTGTTTTTTCTAACAAGTCTTTCTGCAATCCGATACATCATTCTTCTTAATATAGTTATCATATAATTTTCAGGAATATTTTTATAAATTTCTTCTTGCAATTTAGTAAACGGCAAAATATGAAGTTTTATATTACCTGAATAAGCATTTATTTTTTGAGCTAAACTTATCACCTTATTTTTAGCTTCCAAACTAGTATGTGGTGGCGATTCAAAATAAAGGCATTCTAAATCAACTCCACGTTTTAAAGCTAAATAACCAGCAACAGGACTGTCAATTCCCCCACTTAACATAAGTAACCCTTTCCCCTGAACACCAACCGGATAACCTCCAAGACAAGGTATTTCCGCAGTAGAAATATACGTATTCTGACGAATTTCTATTTTTATTAATAAATCCGGATGATGAACGTCAACTTGGCAATTAAAATTTGCCAAAACTAATCCACCCATTTCTTTACTAAACTCCATTGATGAAATAGCAAAATTTTTATTAGCTCTTTTTGTTTGAACTTTAAATGTTTTAAAATTTTCATTTTTAAGAATAGCTAAAATAGTCGCTTTTATATCATCTATATTATTATTTGTTTTATTAGCAATTACTATACTATGAATACCAAATATTGTTTGTAATTTTTGAGATATTTCAGGAATATATAAGTTATCCACCTCGATAAACATTCTTACACGATCTTTAATTATTTTGATCGGATAATTTTTTAAAATATTTTTAATATTTTTTTCTAATAAATTTATAAACATATTACGATTATTTTTTTTAGTAGTTAATTCACCATACTTTATTAAAATTAATTTTTCCATTGCTCCTCCTATTCCTTAGCTAAAATTATTTGTTTATCTTTTTGAGCCTCTAATATTTCATTCCACACTTGTG
>JAVWOV010000045.1:0-6749 GCA_036636255.1 Bacilli bacterium | reverse complement strand
TATATTTTATCATGGAAAGGTTTTATTTACACAGATTTATTTACAGACTCATTTAAAAAAGTATTATCAAATTTTGGTAATACTTTTTATTTTAATATTATTTAATTTTAGTTTAAGTAAAACATTATCTAATAAATAATTATCAATAATAAATTGATAAACAATGGTGTTAGTAAATGATTTTTTAATTAAATGGGTATCTTTAAGTATATTATCAACTAGTTTTTTATTATTAAAATCAAAATTAATTTCGCATATAAAGTTATTTTTGATTTCAGTTAAATTAGCTAATTTAATTGCTTCTTTAGTACATTTACTATAAGCACGAATTAAACCTCCAGTGCCTAATTTAATACCACCAAAATATCTGATAACAATACAAATAACGTGGTTTAAATTATTAGTAGTAAGAGCATTTAAAATAGGCGGGCCCGCAGTTTTTGTTGGTTCTTTATCATCACTACTTTTAATAAAATCATCAACAATAAAACCATAACAATAATGATCAGCTTTTTTGTGCTTTTTTTTAATTTCTGTTAAAATAATTGTTGTATCTTCAACTGAATTAATTTTAATCAATTCAGTAATAAAAATTGAGTTATTAATTGTCAATTTATTACAAATATTAGCTGAAATAGTAAACATATTATCACCGAATCTATTATAACTTAATATTTTCTTTTTTACAAATTTAGCGTATAATAAAAACAGGTGAAAAACATGTTAAAAGATAAACTCTCATTAGTGCCCAATCAACCGGGTTGTTATTTGATGAAAAACAGTGATAATGTTATTATATATGTAGGTAAAGCTAAAAAATTAAAGAATCGATTAAATTCTTATTTTCATAGTAGTCACACTGGTAAAACGGCTAAATTAGTAAGTGAAATAGCTGATTTTGAATATATAATTGTTAGTAGCGAAACAGAAAGTCTAATATTAGAAATAAATTTAATAAAAAAATATGATCCTAAATATAATATTTTGTTAAAGGATGATAAAAGTTATCCTTATATTGAATTAACATGCGAAAAAGTTCCTAAATTAGTAGTTGTACGAAATGTTTTAAAGAAAAAAAATCATCAATATTTATATGGCCCTTATCCTAATGTGACGGCTGCTCGAAAAACAGTTAATTTGTTAAATCGAATTTATCCTTTAAGAAAATGTTTAACATATGAAAAGAAACCTTGCCTTTATTATCATATTAATCAATGTTTAGGCTATTGCACTAATAATATAAATGAGCAAATAATAATGAATATGAAAAATGATATAATAAAGTTTTTAAAGGGTGATCATAAAAAAGTTACGGATAAAATAAGTGAGGAAATGAATTGTGAGAGTCGTAAAATGAATTATGAAAAGGCAATGGAATTAAAGCAATTATTAGATTATATAAATATAACTTTAACGAAACAAAAAATGGAAACAAACGATAATATTAATCGGGATGTTTTTGGTTATTATAGTAATAATGGTTATTTAAGTATACAAATACTATTTATCAGAAATGGTAAAATAGTTGAGAGACATGCTAAAATTTTGCCATTAATAGATAATGAAGAAGAGCAATTTACTAGTTATATTGCTAAATTTTATGAGAGAATATTGTTACCTCAAGAAATATTAGTTCCACAAATAGTTGATCATGTTTTGTTAGGAAACTATTTAAAAATAAAGGTTAAAAAACCGCTACGGGGAATTAAATTAAAAATTGTAGAAATGGCTAATAATAATGCTAAAGTAGCTTTAAATGAACAGTTTAATTTGATAAAAAGAGATGAAGAAAAAACTAATGGAGCAAATAAAAAGTTACAAGATATATTGAAATTAAAAAAATTAGATCGTATTGAATTGTTTGATAATTCGAATATTTTCGGAGATTTTAACGTATCGGGAATGGTTGTGTTTAAAAATGGGTTACCGGCTAAAAATGAATATCGTAAATATAAAATAACTATTAATAAAAATGATGATTATCAAACTATGAAAGAAGTTATATATAGAAGATATTTTAAAGTTTTAAAAGAAAAGTTACCAAGACCGGATTTAATTATAGTTGATGGTGGAATTGGCCAAATTAATATTGCACGTGGTGTTTTAAAAGAATTAAATGTTAATATAATGGTAGTAGGTCTTAAAAAAGATAATCGTCATATGACGTCTTCTTTATTAGCTTATGATCCTATTGTTCCTATTATGATTGATAAAAAAAGCGATTTATTTTATTATCTTGAAAGAATGCAAGATGAGGTTCATAATTTTACTATTAATTATCACCGAAATATTAGGAGTAAAGGAGCTTTGGCAAGTGTTTTAGATAATGTTGATGGAATTGGACCAGCTAGAAAAAAAGAATTGTTAATAAAATTTAAGAACATAAATAATTTAAAGGAAGCTAATAAAGAATCATTAAGAAAAATTATTCCGGAAAAAGTTTTACAAAATTTAATGGAATTTTTAAAAAATTATGAATAGAAAGCTAAAAAATGATAATAATATAAATACCAACGAAAATGTTGGTAAAACCAGAAAAATTTTCTGGTTTTTTTGACTTTTATTTAATAAAATGTTAAAATTAAAAAAGAAAACTATATTAATATTTTTTCTAAACTTCTGCTACAATTAATGTGGTTTTCCTTTTTTTATTAATTAGAGCTGGAAATGATGTGATAATGTGATTAAAGTAATGAATGAATTATTAGCTAATAAGATAGCAGCCGGTGAAGTGGTTGAAAAATGTGCTTCAGTTGTTAAAGAATTAGTTGAAAATAGTATAGATGCTCAAAGTACAAATATAAAAATAGAATTAATTGATGCTGGTACGAGACAAATAAAAGTAACTGATAATGGAATAGGTATGAGTAAAAAAGATGCTTCATTGGCATTTTATCGGCATGCAACTAGTAAGGTAATAACAGAGGACGATTTGTTTCATATAGAAACATTAGGCTTTAGAGGGGAAGCTTTAGCAGCTATTGCCAGTGTTAGTAATATAATTTTAAAAACTAGTACTGGTCAAGTAGGTACGGAAATAAACTTAATTGGTGGCATTGTACAAAATATAAAAAATAGTCAAGCTAGAACAGGAACTAGTATTTGTGTAACTGATTTGTTTTATAATACACCTGCACGGTTAAAGCATATGAAAAGTTTATATGCTGAATTAGCTAATATTACTGATTATGTTAATAAATTAGCACTTGCCTGTCCTGAAATAAGTTTCACTCTCATTAATAACGATAATAATATATTGAAAACTGATGGTAGTGATAATTTGTTAAAAACAATTAAGGAAATATATGGTATTAATGTTGCTAAAAAAATGATGGAAATTCATAATAGTAATAACGATTATCAAATTGATGGTTTTATAAGTTTACCTGAGATAAACAAGACAAGCCGTAATAATATGATAACAATAGTAAATAAAAGAGTTGTTAAAAATGTTGAAATAAATAGGGTGATAAATGATAGTTATCATTCATATAAGCCGGATAATCGTTATCCTATTGTGATATTAAATATTACTGTTGATCCTACTATAATAGATGTAAATATTCATCCTACTAAAATGGATATAAAATTTAGTAAAATTAATGAATTAGGTTTATTGATTGCAACAACTATAAAAGAATGTTTGCAAAAAACTATTTTAATTCCTCAAATAGAAGTGAGTGAAAGGTCAAATAATTATCAAGAATTAGCTATAAATTTTGATGAAATTGCACAATCAGATAATGTATATAATGAAATTGAATATAAGGAAATGGAATATAAATTTTTAGTAGATGATAAAGATGGTTGTGAGGAGTTAATTAAGTTAAATAATTATCCAAGTAAACAATTTCCTAAATTATATGTTGTGGGTGTTGTTCATGGGACATATGTTATATGTCAAAATGAAAAAGGTATGTATTTAATTGATCAACATGCTGCTAAGGAAAGAATTAATTATGAATATTATAAGGAAGAATTAGGAAATCCTAATAGTAATCAAACTGCTATGTTGTTTCCTATTACTATTGAATTATCTAACAGTGAATATATTGTTTTACAAGAAAATTTTGATTTGTTAGCAAAATTGAAATTTATTGTTGAACCATTTGGTCTTAATTCTATTGTTATTAAGGCTCATCCAACATGGTTACCAAAGGGTTATGAACAACAAGCTATAAATCAAATAATCGAAGTTTTAATTGTTAAGGAAAAAAATTTTACTATTTTAAAATTTAACGAAAAAATAGCGACGATGTTAAGTTGTAAGCAAGCAATCAAAGCTAATGAGGCTATTAGTAATCAGGAATTAGAACAAATGATTGAAGATTTAAGTAAATGTCATAATCCTTATAATTGTCCTCATGGTCGGCCAACTATTATATATTATTCAACTTATGATTTAGAAAAATTGTTTAAACGTAGTGGTTTTTAAGTATAAAAATTAATTTGTATATTGTTTTTAGGTAAATAATATATAAAAAAAGAAAGGGTTGATTATTTATTTTAAAACAAGAAGTATTAAAAAGTATAAATGAATTAAAAAAAAGAAGGAAAAACATTTTAATAACTACGGCTGTGTTAATTGGTGGATATACGGTAATAAATGTAATTGTTATTAGTACTATGGTTATTACTTTACCAGCAATTATTATATCGCTTTTAACGACTAGTGGGCTTATTTTTACTTTACCGGAAGTATATCAAAAATTTAAACAAACTAATTTAGCTATAACTGATTTTAATAAATTTGCTGAAAATATAGCAAATATTGATGATAAAGATGAAAATTATAGTGAGGATAAGGATTATAGTGAGAATAAGATTATAACAAATAATATAACTAAAAAAGATAATATTTATACTAGTACACCAAGGATACTAGATGATTCATATGTTGAACAGAATTTAGAAAAAGGTAAAGTACTTGAAAAGGTAAAACATAAATAAAAAGTTAATTAAAATCTTTTTTTTATTTAAATCATGATATAATTAGATAAATGAAGGGAATGATAAAATGAAATTAAAAAATAATTTCTTTTATACTATAAGAGAAGATATTAAAGATGAGGAATCAACTAGTGGCAAATTATTAGTTAAAAGTGGAATGATAAAAAAAACTAGTAATGGGATATATATGTACATGCCTTTAGGTTTAAAGGTGTTAAAAAAAATAGAAAATATTATTAGGCAACAAATGAATAATGCGGGAGCATTAGAACTATTAATGCCTAATTTGTTACCGGAGGAAACTTATATAAAAAGTGGGCGAAGAGATAACTTTGGTAATGGTATGTTTTGCTTGAAAGATCGCTATAATCGTAGTTATTGCTTAGGACCAACGCATGAGGAATTGTTTGTTGAAGCGGCTAAAATGAAGATAAAATCATATAAGGATATGCCTTTTAATATATATCAAGTCGGGCTAAAATATCGTGATGAACCACGACCACGTTATGGTTTAATACGGGTAAGAGAATTTAGTATGAAGGATGCATATAGTTTTGATATTGATGATAAAAATTGTGATAAGTCCTATCAAATAATGTTAAATGCTTATAAAAAAATATATAATCAGATGGATCTTGATTATAAAATAGTATTAGCTGATACGGGAGCGATGGGAGGATTATTATCTGAAGAATTTCAGGCTATAACTAATATTGGTGAGGATGTTTTAGTGACGTGTTCTAATTGTGATTATGCTTCAAATTTAGAAGTTAGTAAAAGAGTATATCAAGCAAAAGATTTAGAATCTTTTAAACAAAAAGAATTAATTTATACTCCACATGCAGGAACAATTGAAGAGGTTTCATATTTGTTAAAAGAACCCCAAGATAAATTTGTTAAAACTTTAATTTATAAAATAGATAATAAGTTTTATGGTTGTTTATTGGCGGGAAATAGGGAATTAAATGAGGTTAAATTATGTAAATTATTAAATGCTAAAGAAGTAGCGTTAGCTTTATTTGATGATGTTATAAAAATAACTAAGGCAGAAATTGGGTTTGCAGGGCCTATTGATTTAGATATTCCAATTATTATAGATGAGGAAATAAAGTCTATGGTTAATTTTATTGTGGGAGCTAATAAAACGGATTATCATTATAAAAATGTTAATATTAGTGATTTTAAATATTTTTTGTCGGGTGATATAACTAATGTTTTAGAAATTGATTTATGTCCTGTTTGTAATAAACCACTTATTTTTAAAAAAGGTATTGAGGTTGGTAATATATTTAAATTAGGAACAAAATATTCTGAAAAATTAGATTTAAAATATTTAGATGAATGTAATCAATTAAAACCGGTTGTTATGGGGTGCTATGGAATTGGTCCGGGGCGTATTTTAGCGGCTATTGTTGAGCAACATCATGATCATAATGGTATAATATGGCCAATTAATATTGCACCTTATAAGGTTGGAATTATTTTGATTGATAATAATGATTTAAAGCAAGTTCAAATTGCTAATGATTTATATGATGAGTTACAAAAAAATAGTATTGATGTGTTATTAGATGATCGTGATTTACGGGCTGGTGTTAAATTTAATGATATGGATTTGATTGGTTTACCAATAAGAATAGTTGTTGGTAAAAAGGTTAAGGAAAATTTAGTGGAATTTAAATTAAGAGTTAGTAAGGAAAGTTGTGATGTTAAAGTTAACGATGTTTTAACTAGTGTTAAAAAGATACAAGATTGATTTATAAACTAATAATTTAAATTTTTCCTTTTGTGTTAAAATT
>JAVWOV010000044.1:0-7445 GCA_036636255.1 Bacilli bacterium | reverse complement strand
TATATATTTTATCATGGAAAGGTTTTATTTACACAGATTTATTTACAGACTCTTTTTTTATAATATTAGAACTATTTAATATTACTTTTAAACTTTTTAATTAATTTTTTTTCGATTCGTGAAATATAAGACTGACTAATTCCCATCATAGTTGCTACATCTTTCTGTGTCATTTCTTCTTGATTAAACAAGCCATATCTTAATGTCATTATTTGTTTATCACGTTTATTTAACTTAATCACTTCGTCATATAGCATCTTTTTTTCAATATTTTTTTCAAGCTCTTTAGTAACAATATCTGGTTCTGTACCTAAAATATCTTCTAAATGTAGCTCGTTACCATCCGCGTCATAACTAAGATTATCTTCAAAACTAACCTCGCCTTTACGCTTTTTATTTTTGCGCAAATACATTAAAATTTCATTATCGATACATCTAGAAGCATAAGTAGCCAGTTTAATGTTCTTATCAAGTTTATATGTATTAACTCCTTTAATTAAACCAATCGTTCCAATACTAACTAAATCTTCTAAATCTATACCTGTATTATCATACTTCTTAGCCAAGTAAACAACTAATCTTAAATTATGTTCAATTAATTTATTCTTAGCAAGCGTATTTCCTTCCATTGCCTTTAAAACATTTGAAACCTCATCATCTTTTGATAAAGGTTCTGGTAGCTTATCCGTACTACCAATATAAAAAACCCCATTATCACCAAAAATTCTAATAAAGAACGCTTGTAACTTAATAAACATTATTTACCCTCCATTAATTGATTGTTTAATAAACAATCAATTCCATCTATATTTATTTTGTCATTCATAACACCAACTAAAACATTTTTTCGTACGCCAATTTTCTTAATAACAATATGAGAAACAGGAAAACACCGAAGTAACGAATTACCACTACAACTTTGAAAAGGTACTAAAATAACATTACTATCTGGTAAAATTTTATCTTTACTAACCAAAATAATAGGTCGTCCTTTATAAGGATCAACTAAATTATTACCCGTATCAAAATAACCATTACACCTAATAATTTGATCATTAATATAAATATCTACCTTATAATAATTATTGTAACTTCTTCTTAATCTTATTCCTTGTTTAATATAAATATACAAAATAATTGGTGATAAAAAAAATAAAAAAATAAAATTAATACTAAGTCCATTATGATAAAAAACTAACCCCACATGCTTATATGAAAACTCCACATTTAAAAAATACAAACATCCCCCTAAAACTAAACTTGCCATATAAAAATAACCACAATTAGCTAAAAAATATTTTAAATTTTTATACTTAAAAACTACAATAAGCATTAAAAAACTAATAAAAATTTTTAGTAGAAATAATTGTAATGAAGTGATTTTAATAAATAAAAATAAAATACTTATACTCCCAATAAAAGCTCCTAATAATAATTTATAAAATCTAACATTACGTCTTAATAAAATAGATACGCATAATAAGAGTAAAAAATCAAAAGAAAAATTAAGTAATAATACTAAATCCCAATAAATTTTCATATCATCACCCTTTTTAATTATATAAAAAAAACACAATAAATCGTGTCGTTTTATATAAGCTTATTTAACTAAATCATCCATCACATCATCAACTGTTACATACTGCTTAATTTGCTTAAGGTCTTTCTTACCTTCTTTTAGAAAATAATAATAAATTTCATATGAAAGGCTACCTAGCAAACCAATTATAATGATAGTTAATATAACTGAAATAACTGTTTTTTACTATTATCCATATAAAAATCTCTTCTATATTATTATTTTATATTATCAAAAAACAACCTAAGTTGTTTAAAATCCTCTTTTACGTAGGAATGATGGAATAGCTGCATCATCGTCATCAATAACATCATCAATTTCCGGACGACTATCTTCTCTTCTATTAATGGCATATGAACCGGTTTGTTGATTAGCCTCAAATCCAGTAGCAATAACTGTAACAATAATCTCATCACTTAAATTTTCATTAATAACAGCCCCAAAAATAGTGTTAATATCCGTATTAGCTGATTTTCTAATAACATCAGCGGCTTCCTCAACTTCAAATAAGGTCAAATTAGAACCACCAGTAACATTAATAATAGCATCTGTCGCGCCACTAATACTTGCTTCAAGCAAAGGACTAGATACAGCTTGTGATGCCGCATCGGCTGCACGGTTTTCTCCAGTTCCCATACCAATTCCTATTAAAGCATTACCACGCTTTTCCATAACTGTTTTAACGTCAGCAAAATCAAGATTAATTAAACCTGCTACTGCAATCAAATCAGAAATAGCTTGAACACCTCTTCTTAAAACATTATCAACTTCTTTAAAAGATTCTAATAACGGCGTTGTCTTATCAATAATTTCACGTAAACGATCATTAGGAATAATAATTAAAGTATCTACATGTTTTTTTAATTCTTCTAGTCCTTCAACTGCTTGATCCATTCTTTTTCTTCCCTCAAAAGAGAAAGGTTTAGTAACAATACCGACTGTTAAAGCTCCCATTTGTTGGGCAATATCAGCAATAACTGGTGCTGCTCCAGTACCAGTTCCGCCACCCATTCCGCAAGTAACAAAAACCATATCAGCTCCGGCTAATGATCTTTCGATTTCATCTTTAGATTCTAAAGCTGCTTCCTTACCAACTTGTGGTGAAGCTCCAGCGCCTAAACCATTAGTTAATTTTTCACCAATTTGAATCTTAATTTCCGCCTTTGAATTATTCAATACTTGTAAATCAGTATTAGCAACAATAAAATCGACGCCTTGAACCCCTGACTCAATCATTCTATTAACGGCATTATTACCGCCACCACCAACACCTATTACTTTAATTTTTGCTAACTGATCCATTTCTAATCCTAACATAATTTTCCTCCCTTACTCACCAAAAAAGTATCCAAATACTTTACCTAGCATCGAATCATTTGATGCTTCAAAACTCTTTTTTAAAGACGATAATTCTTCCTCGTCATCCTCATCTAACATCGTATAATTTACTCCTTTTAACTTTAATTTATTAATAAAATATACAATATTACCAACAGCAGACGAATACTTATTATTTCGTAAACCAATTATTTTCAAACCACCAACAAGAGCTTTCTTATTGAAGATTTTATCAACAACGGAATCAAAATTACGCATATTACTAGTCCCACCTGTTACTATTATATAATCAATTTGCTGATTAGTCAAAGTTTTTATTTCTTTTCGCACCAATGCTAAAATTTCTTCCACCCGTGACATCACAATTTCTGAAATTTCCGGTTGTTTAATCTTAATCATTTCCCCTGTAGCATCAACTGTTTCAAACACTTCATAAGTATTTGCAAAACGTTTATCGGCCAAAGCAAACTTCTCCTTAGCTTTTCTCGCCTCACCTAAATTAATTTTATAAATATACGAAATATCATTATCGATATTTCGTCCGCCTAAACCAATAACGGTATTTTTAACAACAATACCTTTATTGTAAATAGAAATAGTTGTCGTTTCATAACCAATATTAACAATAGCGCCAATTTGACTACTCATCTGTTTAGTTCGAAAAGCATTAATATCACCAATACAATTAAGTGAAATATCGACAACCTCAATATCAAGGCTCTCAATCAATGATACAACTGACAAAACATTTTTTGAAGGTGTATCAACCATAATACCTCTAACCTTTAAAACATCACCAGTAAGACCTTTAGGATCTTTAATCAAATCCCGATTATCTAACTTAAAATCAATTGGTAACATTGTAATTGTTTCACAACCATAACTAAGATTGTTTTTAACAGCATTTTGTAACACTGCACTAACATCCGTTCCCGTTACTACATGATTATTATTAGTAATAGTTATTTCTCCTTTTACCATTTTAAAATTAGCATAATAACTAGGAATAGTTGTAATAACCCGTTTAATATCAATTCCAAGCATTTCATTAACAGCGCTAATAGCTCGTTTCAAACTTAATGAAGCTTCACTAACATCAGTAATCATTCCCCGTTTAATACCATTAGAGTTAACGGATGAAGTTGCTAATAAATTTAACTTATTATTAAATAACTCACAGACAACCACTTTGATGGTATCCGAACCAATATCAATACTAGTATAAATATGTTTCACATATGCCACCTACAATCCTAACCATAATTATACTATAAAAAAGCAAAAAAGTAAAAGAAAAATAATGAAAAAGATAAAAAAAAGAGAATATTAATAATACAAATAATAAGAATAACAAATAAACAAAAGATTCATCCATTAATTAGTAAAAAATAAAAAAATGCTATTAGTAAATATTTTGTTTTATCGTTATACATAAAAACATTCACTAACAACATTCTATAATTATAATTTTTATAAATTAATCAATTACTTCAAAATACTCTCCTGAATCTAAGTATAAAATTCCTTTCTTATTTTCAAAATTTTTAATCATATTCAAATAATTATTAAGTGAAGAAAATTTATTCAAAGTAACATAAACATAATTACCATCACTCATCGACAATAAGAAACGGTTCTTATCAACATCATTAGGGTCATATTTAATTTCAGAAATACGTTCAAGAATATTAACCGGAATATCATTTAATTTTAAAATTAATCGACTATATTTTTTGTCAGGAACAAAATTAATAACAGTCGGAACTATAAACTTCTTTGAAACCTTAGAACCATCGCTCAAAACTGTCTTTTTATCATATTCATAATAAAATAATGGTCTATTTTCTACAACATAAATATTAACCTCTGTTAACCACTTTTTGACTACTTTTACGTCCTTAATATAAATGCTTTTTTCTAATCTTTTTGCAATAACCAAAGAATTTTTTGTGAATGTAGAGGGATAATTTTCGATCCCGGCCATTTCAATAATAGTTTGATCACTAAATAGCTTATTATCATAAATATAAATATTTTTAATGTTTAAATTAACAATATCATAAAGAAAAAAAAGCAAAAAATAAATAAATAGAATAAAAATAAAAATTGTCTTATATTTTACTTTTCGCTTTTTCTTTGTCATTATTTCACCTACTTTATAATTTCTTGTTCAACATAAAGATCAATATCATATTCTTCTTTAACTTTTTTCTTAATCAAATTAATTAAAGCAATAATGTCTTCTCCTGAAGCATTATTAGCATTAACAATAAAATTAGCGTGTTTTAAACTAACCAAAGCTCCACCGATCATCTTACCTTTATATCCAATATCTTCAATTAACTTACCGGCAAAATAGCCATCAGGATTACGAAAAACGGAACCAGCACTAGGAAAATTAAGTGGTTGACTTGCTAACCGGCGACCTTTACGATCAATAATAACTTCTTTAATTGCTTCATAATGGCCTCTTCTTAATTTGATTGTAACTTCTAAACAAATATAATCAGGATGTGTTTTTAAAAATGAAGTACGATAATGAAAATTAAGCATATCGTTAGTAAATATTTCTACTTTAAAGGCTGGATTAAGTACCTTTATTTGCGTAACAATATAACCCATATCACTCTTATAGGCCCCAGCATTCATAAAAACTGCACCACCCACTGTACCAGGAATACCTGAAGCAAACTCTAACCCTGTTAAAGATGCTCGTAAGGCTTTTAAGGATAAAGCAATTAAATTGTATCCTGCTCCTACTTCTAATGTGTTACCTGTTATTTTAATTTTATCAAAACAGGTAAGTTTAATAATTACTAAATTATAAGAACAATCTTTAAAAATAACATTTGAGCCGTTACCTAAAATTTTATAAACATAATCATTATTCTGTAAAAATTTTAATAACCTAATCAGACAATCAATATCAGTAGGATAAATAATGGCCGTTACCTTACCTCCTACTTTATATGTGGTATAATTTTTCATAACTGGATGTTTGATAACTTTACCACATTTTAATTTTTTAAGTTCCTTTATTATTTCCATATTATTTCCTATCTACTAGTTCTTTTAAAATTTTATAAATTCGTGAACTACTATCGATAACCTTAAAAGGTCTAATATTTTTCTTTATGGAATCAAGTAGTTGTTTATTATTAATTACCTTATTAATTGTTGCAACTAAAATATTATCGTCCATATCTTTTTCTTCAATTAAAATTGCTGCCTCATTTGTAGTTAAATCAATTGTATTTTTATACTGATGATTATTAACAACATAGGGACTAGGAATTAAAATTGCTGGAATTTCTAAAACAATTAACTCGCTTAGCATAGAAGCACCTGCTCTTGAAACAACTAAATCTGCCAGTTTCATAACCCTAGTGAGCTGTTCAATATAAGGGACGATATGAACATTGCTAGGTAGTTTAGTGTCCTTAAACATCAAATAATTTTGCTCGCCACTAATAAATAAAACATCATAATCGGCCTGACCAAACTTTTTCATATTACGGATAAAATATTCATTAATTTTATTAGAGCCTAGCGAACCCATAACAATCAAAACAAATTTTTTATGTTCCCTAAGGCCTAAACTAGTCTTAGAAATAGGTAACACCTTTAAAGCTTGTTCACTACATGGATTACCTGTAAATGTAGTCTTATATTCCGGAAAAAACTTAATCGATGATTTAAAAGAAACCCCAATCGCCGATGCAAATCTACTTAAAAAAGTGTTAGCTGAACCAGATACGCTATTTTGTTCATGAATAAATGTCTTAATGTCTAACTTATAAGCAGCATAAATAACTGGTACAGTAACATAACCACCAACCCCTATTACGATATCTGGTTTAAATTCTTTGATGATTTTTTTACATTTAATAAAAGACTTGATTAAAAATTTTAATGTTTTAAAATTACTGAATAAATTTTTACGATTAAAACCATAAACTTCAATTGGCTTATAATTAATACCATACTTTGGAACAATAGCTTTTTCCATACGATTATGCGTTCCTATATATAAAATTTCACTATTAGGCTCACGCTGTTTTATTTTATTAACAATAGCCAAAGCCGGATAAATATGACCACCCGTACCACCTGCACTTATAACAACTTTCATTTATTCACACCCATTCATCTATAGTAATAATATTCATAAATATATCATTTAGAAGAAAACAACAACATTAAATATGTAATTTCTAATAACATCATTATAACAAAATATTATTTTTTTTACAATCAGTTTTCATATAAACTCTAACATAATTATGTTTGTTATGTGTTGATATTGTTAATAACATTCTGATATATAAACTATGGCATATCATAAAATTCAATAACTATAATATTTTATCTTTACCTTTTTTATAAGGTTATATTTTACTATTTGCCTCTTGATTACATTTTTTTGTTTATTCAAAAAAACAGTAATATTATTTATGCTTTTTAGAAAGGGAGTGCAGACAACCCCGAAACATCAGTATTAAAAATTATGTTTCTTAGGATTAAAGAT
>JAVWOV010000043.1:0-7494 GCA_036636255.1 Bacilli bacterium | reverse complement strand
TCAAATTAATGCTAATGATTGATTTTTTTTGGGACATTATCGCTTACTATTGACACAATAATTTTAAAAGTAATTTTAAAAATTTATTAAGTTTCTTGAAATTGCTTTAGATAAAAGGATTACTTACTACCTTTTCCCACAGCTTTAATATTACAAGCTTTTTTAACCTTATCCTCTATTTCTAAATAAATCTTAGGATTCTTTCTTAAATAATCTTTAGCATTTTCTTTACCTTGGCCTATTTTTTCACTATTATATGAATACCACGAACCACTCTTTTCTAAAATATTATTAATAGTTGCTAAATCAACTAATTCCGCATCACGCGAAATACCTAAACCATACATTATATCTATACAAGCTATTTTAAAAGGTGGAGCCATTTTATTTTTAACAACCTTGACATTAGTTTTAGTCCCGATAATATCACTGCCATTCTTAATAGCTTCCCCTTTTCTAATATCCAAACGAATAGAAGAATAAAATTTTAAAGCGCGACCACCAGGAGTAACTTCCGGATTACCAAAAATAATCCCCACTTTTTCTCTTAATTGATTAATAAAAATAGCAATTGTATTAGTTTTATTAATAATTCCTGATAATTTTCTTAAAGCTTGACTCATTAATCTAGCCTGTAAACCAATATGTGAATCCCCCATTTCCCCTTCAATTTCAGCCTGAGGCACTAAAGCAGCTACTGAATCAATCACAATAATGCTAACAGCACCACTACGAACCAAGGCCTCACATATTTCTAACGCTTGCTCCCCATTATCTGGTTGTGATAATAGTAAATCATTAATATTTACCCCTAATTTAGAAGCATACTTTGGATCTAAAGAATGTTCCGCATCAATAAACGCCGCCTGACCACCTTTTTTTTGTGCTTCCGCTATAGCATGCAAAGCAAATGTAGTTTTACCACTTGATTCCGGCCCATATATTTCAATAATTCTTCCCTTAGGATAACCACCGATACCTAAAGCAATATCTAACGTTAACGAACCAGTCGAAATAACATCAATTTCACGATGCTCATTATCGCCAAGTTTCATCACTGCCCCTTTGCCAAACTGTTTTTCTATTTCTAATAACACTTGCGCCAAAGCCTTATCACTAGTTTTATTCATCTACTTCCCTCCTTATATTTTCAATTGTAACGAATGTTTATTTTAATGTCAATGGTTAAAAAAACCAATATTTAATATAATATAAAACCATTTTTAACAAAAAAAACGATACAGATATTCTTCCTAATCGTTTTTGTTTTGTTCTAATTACAAATAATTAAATTTAATAAATTATTCTGCATCAACCATTTCCGGTTTATCAAAAATAAGATTCTTATTTATATAATAATATTGAAAACCCGAAACAAGCGACATAATAGCAGCGATAACAAGTAAGAAATCAGCTACTCTTAAATTAATAAGTTCAAAAGGCATATTATAAAACAACGTTAAAACAATACCAACCATTAAAAGAGCCGTTTTAATTTTACCACTTTTAATTGCTGCTACCACTTGACCTTTACTACCAGCAATCATTTTAATAGAATTAACAACCGTATCACGCATAATAATTATAATAGGAATAATAGGGTGAATAAAACCCGTCGCCGCTAAAATAATCAAAACAGAATTAACTAAAATTTTATCTGCAATAGCATCCATCATTTTTCCAAAATCAGTTACTAAATTATACTTTCGCGCAATATAACCATCAATAAAATCAGTCAAGGAAGCAATAATAAATAATACTCCCGCTATTAGATATTTAATATTTATAACAATCGATTCATTAATAAAAATTTTTGGTAACGTTATTCCCGCTGAATCAAACGGAAATAACAACAAAGCAATAATAAAAATTGCTAAAAAAATTCTAACCATAGTTATTTTATTTGGTAAATTCATAATTCCTCCTACTTACTTTCTTCTTCAACAATAACTGTTCCCTCAATAAAATTATCCTCTTGAATAAGTGAAATAATAAAATAAGCAATAACAGCTAATAAAGCAATAATAATTGCATAAACAACAATAGGTGAGACAATAATTTGTCGCCTATTTTCTAAGGTATACGGTGAAGCTATTTTTTTAGGCTCGTGCTTTTTTTTACCCTCAATTTTCTTCTTAGCCTTTTTGATATCATCCAAAGATATTTTAGAAGTATAATCAAATATATACTCATTAAATTCATCAACCAAATCCTCATATTTTAGTCCTAAATATTTTGCATAATCACGAATAAAATATTTTAAATAAAACACATCTTGAAAAGCATCCATATTACCCTCTTCAATATGTTCAATCTGACTTGGTCTCAATTTCAAATCTTCAGCTACTTCATCAATCGAAATTCCGATGTTTTCGCGGGTTTCTTTTAATGTCTGACCAATTTCTTTCATAACCCACCTACCTTTTAAAAACAATAATATTTTATAAGCCATGTTCTGTTCCTATCACTAGGCGACAAACATCTATCTATGAATAAATTCATCCCATAAAAAGTTCTTATTCCCTTTTATTAGGTTCCCCTACCATAATTTGGGTTTCTCGCTCGTGGGGTTTACCACGTTCCACTTTCTTAATTTCTTAAGAACATCGTCTCTTTGGCACTTTACACATAATCTAACCATATAATAACTTAGGTTATTTCTGCGCCGTTAGTTAAAAACTACCATAGGTTATTTTTTCCCTATGCACGAACATTATCACCATCACAGGTGATGCGAGCATGGACTTTCCTCTACATTAAAAATGCAGCGTTTGTCAAAATATTATTACTCATCTCCATAAATAATTTTTTCTAAATTAGACAATCTTCTTAACACATCAGAACTACTAGCATCACTTGTTCCGCTATCCTTTAAAACATCCAATTTAGTACGTAACACACGAATTTCTTGCTTCAAACGCATATTATCCTCAAGCAAAGATTTCTTATCACTATCAATTTCCTTAATAATAGCAATCATCTCTTCATAATCACGAATAATAACATCCAAGAATTTATCTACTTCCTGTGGTCGATATCCTCTTGTATCAATTTTAAATTCCTTTTCTAAAATATCTTTTACTGTCAGTAAGATCTTTTCTTGATACACCTT
This sequence comes from Bacilli bacterium, assembly GCA_036636255.1. Classification (GTDB taxonomy): domain Bacteria; phylum Bacillota_I; class Bacilli_A; order RF39; family UBA660; genus CALVXC01. The sequence continues at coordinate 4,382 of JAVWOV010000043.1, read as the reverse complement.
TACCACCTCTTTTTTTATTCCATCATATTATCTCAAAAAAATTGACCATTGTCAATTATGAATACCATTATTTTCTTGTAACCATCATTATCTATTATTTTCTTTTATATATTGTATGTAATAAATAAAAATATTAACCTATTTTTTTAATAATTAAAATTTTAAAAACTATTTTCTTCGTTTAAACATGTCGCTATTTTCAAATAACTAACATCATCTATCATTTCATTAAAAATATTATCAATATAGTGATTTGTTTCCATCATTTTATCCCCTTTACTATTAATTAATTTATATCATAAAATCAAGTCAAATAAAGTCTTTTCGACAAAACTAGAAAAAAAACGCCATTTTTAAATTAATTTAATTAATTTTTTTATAATAAAAAGGTAGAAATATATAATCAGATATAGTATAATTGTAGTGGTGATATTTATGAAGTACCAAACACATTTTAATAATATAACAACTAAAAATCATAGTAACCGCGGAATGGGGTTAGAAAACGATTTAAATGAAACAAATAAATTTTACTTAATTAATAATATTGCAAATGTTCATAAAAAACCAACCCAGGTAACTATTAAAAAAGTTGATTATCATTCTAAATATGACGCCTTAATTAAAGAAGCCTATTTTAAAACACCATCAACAACTGATTATAATGGCGTTTATCAAGGTAAATACATTGACTTTGAAGCAAAAGAAACAAAACTTAAAACCGCTTTTCCCCTTAGCAATATTCATGAGCATCAAATTAAGCATCTAACAAATATTGTTAAACACGGAGGTATTGGTTTTATTATTGTTCGCTTTACCACTTTAAACGAAACTTATATTTTAACAGAAAATAAATTAGTCTACTTTCAAGAAAACATACCCAAAAAATCAATTCCCCTTAGTTTTTTTAAAGAACACGGATATTTAATTAAAGATAAATATTGTCCCCGAGTTGATTATTTAGCTATCATTGATAAGATATTAGAAGGAGAAAAAAATGAAAAAGTTTAAAAAAAATATTAAAGTTTTTATTAAAAATATGAAAAAAATAATTTTACAAAACAAAACCAATACACTAATAATAGGCATTAGCTTATTACTGCTTATTATAGGAATTATAGCTAATTGTTTTTGGTTAATATTAGCTTTAATAATTATTTTAAACGGATTATTAATCGGAATAAAAACAATTTATAAAAACAATAAAAAATTAAAACCCATTACTCCCAAAAACAAAGAAGATATACAAATTTTTGACAAAATAGAAGATAAAAAGAAGGAAATGAAGTTTATGAAAAAAAATATTAAAAACAAAAAAAGCAAACATCATAAAACCAACAAAAAAACATTAGGAAGAAAAATACTCCTGATCATCTTAGGTATTGGCATATTTTTAATCGGTCTATTTATCATAATGATGTTATTTATTATTATTACAGCACCTCCTTTTAATTCTAAAAATTTATATCATCAAGAATCTAGTATTTTATACGATAATAATAATGAAGTATTTGCAAAATTAGGCTCCGAAAAAAGAGAAATTATTACCTATGATCAATTACCAGAAGTATTAGTAGACGCTATTATAGCAACAGAAGACTCACGTTTTTTCCAACACAACGGCTTTGATTTACCACGCTTTATCAAAGCTTCATTAGGACAATTACTTGGAAATAACGCCGGAGGCGCTTCCACTTTAACTATGCAAGTTGTTAAAAATCACTTTACCTCTACAGAATCTTCCGGAATTAAAGGAATTATCCGAAAATTTACCGACATATATATGGCTATATTTAAAGTAGAAAAAAAATATACAAAACAAGAAATCATTGAATTTTATGCTAACTCTAACTATTTAGGAGGCAGTGCATATGGTGTTGAACAAGCATGTATAAATTATTTCGGTAAAAGCGCTAAAGATGTAAATTTATCCGAAGCTGCTATTATTGCCGGATTATTTCAAGCACCTGGTACCTACGATCCTTTTATAAATCCTGATTTAACAACCGAAAGAAGAAACACCGTCTTATATTTAATGGAAAAACATGATTATATTACTAAAGAAGAAAGAAAAGCTGCCAAAAACATTAAAATTGCCGACATGCTTACCAGTGACAAAGCACCAACTGGTAACGAATATCAAGGATTTATTGATACAGTAGCAGCTGATATAGAAGAAATGACAGGCTATAGTCCTTATTCTATGGCCATGGAAATTCATACAACAATGAATCGTCAAAAACAAGATTATTTAAATAAAATAATTAATGGCGAAACATTTAGATGGGAAAACAATGACGTTGATACCGGAATTGCCGTTGTCGATGTTAATAAAGGAGAATTAGCAGCCGTTGGTACCGGAAGAAACAATAAAGCCGAACGTAGTTTCAATAATGCCACAATGGCTAATCGCCAAATCGGTTCAACAGCTAAACCATTATTCGATTATGGCCCTGCAATTGAATATAAAGATTGGTCTACTTATAATTTGTTAGTTGATGAACCTTATACCTATTCAAGCGGAGATAAAATTCAAAACTGGGATGGCTCATATAACGGCTTAATGACAGCTCGTGAGGCTCTACGTAAATCTAGAAACATTCCCGCTTTAAAAGCTTTTCAAGCCGTTAACAACAAAGATATCATTAAATTTGTTAAAGGCCTAGGTCTACATCCGGAAATAGAAAATGGCATTATTCATGAAGCTCATGCTATTGGCGGCTATACTGGTGAATCACCTTTAGATGTTGCTTCTGCTTACGCAGCTTTTGCCAATGGCGGATATTATGTAAAACCACATAGTTTTACAAAAATTATTTATCGTTCAAATGACGAAGTTTATGAATATAAAGGAGTCAAGAAAAAAGTTATGGGTGAAAATACTGCTTATATGATTGCTGATATGTTAGTTAGTACTCCATCATATGCTTTAGGCGGTTATGCTAATGTTAATGGGTTACCTTATGGTGCTAAAACCGGAACAAGTAACTTTTCTGAAGAAACATTCAAAAAATATAATTTACCATATGGAGCCGTTAATGATTTATGGGTAGCCGGAATAAATCCGGAATATTCTATTACTGTTTGGTATGGTTATGAAAAAATAAACAGTAATCACGTTAGTAAAGTCGGGACAGCCGAACATACACGATTATTTCAAGCTGTTGCCAAAGGAATGTTTAGTTCTAAAACTGGTTTTGTTAAACCAAGTAGTGTTATTTCTTCAAAAGTAGAAATGGGAACTGTTCCTGCCCTATTACCTAGTCAATATACACCCGATAGTTTAATTGTAACTGAACTTTTTAAAGCCGGAACCGAACCTGCCGATACATCTAAACGTTATTCACAAGCCGATAAAGTTACTAATTTAAAAGCCACTGTTAAAGACGATAATGTTACTCTTACTTGGTCACCAGCAGGTGGTGGCAACGATAGTAATGGTTTATCCAATATATTTAATAATCAATCTTATTATAATTCTTATATTAATAGTCACGGGGCTTTAGGCAATCTAGTATATAATGTTTACATAAAAACACCAACAGGTTTAACATTACTTGCAACCACTAGTGACGCCTCATTTAATCATAAACCTGGTGATTCAGGGACATATAATTATGTTGTTAAAGCAATGTATGCCAATTCCCGAAAAAGTGAAAGTGTCGGAGTAGAAACATCAGCTAAAATTGCCGTCGCCGTCAAAGAATTAATCGTTACCTTAAACGGTAAAGACCCCGAAGAATTAATAGTCGGTGATAATTATAAAGATCAAGGAATAACCGTTTTATATGACGGTATTGATGTCACTTCTAAAGCAAACATTATTCCAAGCGATAATGTAGACAAAGACGTTGCCGGTTCATATACATATAATTACACTGTAACCTACAAAGGCCTAACAAAAAAAATTACAAGGCAAATAAATTATACAAATCCAATTATTCCGTAAAAAAAAGAAGTTAAAAGATACTAACACCCGTCAAGTACTCACTAAATAAAAAGATGAATTAAATTGAATTTTGTAAACGATATCGTACAGGTGATGAGTATCCTAATTTTTTTGAATACGTTCATGGTTATACCATTGAACGTATTTTTTTACGTCTAATGTCACTTGTCCTCTAGTTATTTCACCTAGAGGATATAACCATTCCTATTTAAATTGTAAAAACCAGTTTTATGTTAAAAAACGATACTATTTCATCGTTATAGTAGTTTTCTACTGTTGAAAAATATAGATTATCATCTGATCATTTCAAATAGCTTACATCTGATGATTGTTTTGAACCAAACTTATTTAAATTAAAGTCACAATCTGCTAGATACGTGAGTCTGTAAATAAATCTGTGTAAATAAAACCTTTCCATGATAAAATATATAGA
>JAVWOV010000042.1:0-7886 GCA_036636255.1 Bacilli bacterium | reverse complement strand
TTAAGTTTTGATATTGCTAAAGGTAAAAGTGTTTACTGTTTTTTAGATTCAAATAAAAACATCCTAATTGATCCAACATCAATCAATCATTTAAAAGATACCAAATTATTTAAAATTATCAATTCTATTCCTGGCTTTGGTGAATTCAGCACTGCCTTATTTTTGGCAGAAGTTGGTGATATTACTAGATTTAATGAAAGAAAACAATTTATATCTTTTATTGGAATTGATTCTGTTACATCTCAATCAGGCGTTTCAGCATATCATGGTTCAATATCCAAAACTGGAAATAAACTAGAACTATTTTATTTAATATTATTACAACTATACTTCAAATATGAGCTCGTAGTAATCAAACCAATCCTATTTATTTGTTTTTCAGAAAAAAACAATCTGAAGGCAAGCATCATTATAAATGCATAATCGCGCGCGAAACGAAGTTATGTAAAATCATTTATAAATTATGTACCTCAGACTGTCTATACAAAAACAAATAGAATAAATATCCAAAAAATTTTTAAATTGAGGAAACTCAGTTCTTTTTGTCATGTTTATATTACCACAAAAAATATAATTTGACAAAACTTAGATAATCATATTTTTAAAATTATTTTATATTATTAAAACATAGAATTGAAATTAATCAACTTCTATTTTTAATTTTTTGATTACTTTTTGTTTTAGGATTATCCTTTAATTGCATTTCTTTTAAATACTGTAAAGCCTTTTCCGGACAATCTAAATATACCGAAAAACGTCCTATTTTAGGCGTTTGTCTTAACTTTGTTAAACTCTTTTTTTCTATTTGACGAATTCTTTCTCTAGTTAAATTATAATTTTTACCAACTTCTTCTAAAGTTTTTCCATTACCATCTTCTAATCCAAAGCGTAAATTAATAGCTTCTTTTTCACGTTTAGTTAATGATTCAACATTATCTAAAAAAGTCAAAAGATTTTTGGATAATTCTGCTGTAATTATATTCTCATCAAAATCTTTAATATTTTTATCATGCAATAATAAACTATTATCAATATCAATTATATCACTCACAACTTCTAAACTAATAGTATCTTGCGGTATACTAAACAGACAATTTATATGTTCAACCGAACAATTCATTTCCTGTGCTAATTCTTGTAACGTTGGATTTTTTCCTAACTGTATACTATATTTTTCTTTAATCGCTACTAATTTTTTTAATTGTTCACTTATATTTATTGGTACTTTAATTAATCGCGTTTTTAAAGATATTGCTCTTGTTATACTATTCCTTATCCACCAAGTAGCATAAGTACTAAATTTATAACCTTTATTAACATCAAAATTCTCAACTGCTTTGATTAAACCAATATTCCCTTCCTGAACTATATCTAAAAAGGGCATTCCTTTATATTGTTTAGCAATACTTACTACTAATCGTAAATTACTTTTAATTAAAATATCTCTACTAACAGCTTTTTCCCCTGCTGACAAACCTTCATTATAACTATGAAAATATTTACTCATTTCTTTATTTTTTAATAATGGATATTGACTAATATCTATTAAATATTGATGAATATTAGGATTACTCATAATATAATTAGCATACACATGATCACGCTCTTTAGAACCATTATTACTAATAGCCGTTTGTCTACTTTTATCAAAATTATTAGAAAGCGTTAATTCTTTAGTTACTACTTGATTAATCACTAGAAAAAGAGAAATCATTTGTTCTTCATTAAATATTTTAGCAAACGGTTCTAACATTTTTTTAATTTCATCAGCATTAATTTCACAAGTTAAATTTTCTAAAACAAGTTGCTTTAATAAAATTTGTTCTTCATCTTTAATAATCAAATTACTAGCAATTTTCTTGATTTTTTTCAAACACTTTCTTTCAAAAGAAGCATTAAATTCTCGATCATAATTACCTTTAATACAGATAAAATCATTTACATGTTCCAAATATATTTCGTCGAAAATCATCATCATATTTTCTTTACTCATTCCCAAAAACTTATATTCTTCATACAACATATCTTTGATTTTTTGTATTTGTTTATCTTCCATTTAAAAACACCCCTTCAATTATTGATTATTATAGCAGAATTAAACCATTTGTCAAGATTTTCATTCAACACTTTTCAACGACTCAATCATATCAATTTTTTTAAGTCCAAAATAAACCATTATATTAACTAAAAATGTAAAAAATATAGTAATAATAACAGCATATATATAACTTTTAAAAGTTATCGTTGGATCAAACATAATCATATCTAATTCACAAGTTTTTATTATAAACGTTGTTAAAACGTTTCCTACACCAATACCAACAATTATACCAATAATAGTTAAAATAGTTGTTTCCCGTGATATATATTTATATACTTCTTTGTCATAAAAACCTAAAACCTTAATACTAGCCAATTCTCTTTTACGCTCGCTTATATTAACACTCGCTAAATTATATAAAACAACAAACGCTAAAAGACCCGCTGATATTATTAAAACTAATGAAACATAACTAAAATTTTGCATAGAATTATCAAAAAAACCTCTACTCGATGAATTAAAAGTAATTGATGAAATCCCATCTATTTTTTTTATTAGCGTAGCTAATTGTTTTTCCTGAATTTCACTCATTTTATTAGTTTTTAATACAATAGTATTATATTCTTCACTGCCATATAACTTTTTACTCATATAAATGTAATGATTTAAATAATTTTCAGTTATCCCACTTATTTTATTTCGATACTCTTGATTACCATTAATAACTATTTTATCATCCTCGTTTAAAGACAATAACCTTGCTATTTTTTCCGTTACTATAAAATTATTATCTAATTGTAATTGTTTTTTACTAACTCGTTCCTGTAATTTAATAAAATTATCCATATTATCTAAAGGAACTACCAATTGTATCGTCTGATTTGTTTTTTTGTTTTTTATTTTAACCGCTTCTTTTTGTAATTTTAAACTATCCTTTATCCCCGTTATTTGATCTATTTGTTGCTTAACTACATTTTTTTGTTCTAACGTAATATTTTCTTTTAAAGAAACCGTCGCTTGATATAAAAATATTTCATCAAATTGTTTTGGCACCATATTAGTTATACAATCTTTCAAACCAAAACCTGCTAATATTAATCCTGTACAACCACTAATACCAATAATAGTCATTAAAAATCTTTTTTTATAACGAAAAACATTTCTCACCGTTACTTTTTTAATAAATGATAATCGATTCCAAATAAAAGGTATTCGTTCAAGTAAAACCCGTTTACCAGCTTTAGGACATACTGGTCTTAATAACTCCGCTGGTTCTTCTTTAAGCGATTTTATACAAGTATACAAAGTAGCACCTAAAGTACAAAAAACAGCTATAACAGTACCTAACAACATAAGTTCAAAATGAAAAGCCATTTGAAAATCACGAACAATATAAAGCATTTCATACATATTATATATTACCACCGGTATAATATTAAAACCAATTAAAACGCCAATAATAGACCCAATAATAGTCGCTAATAACGCATATAAAATATACTTAAACATAATACTTTTATCACTATAACCTAAAGCCTTTAATGTGCCAATTTGATTTCTTTCCTCCTCAACCATTCTAGTCATTGTTGTCAAACAAATTAAAACAGCAACAATAAAGAAAACAAGTGGAAATAATTTAGCAATATTAGTTATTCTTTCCGTGTCCTTATCAAACTGATAAAAGCCAATATTAGAATCAATATCAAGTGTATACCAAGATACATTTTTTATTTGTTTTGAACTATCGACACCTAATTCTTCATAATAACTAGCCATCATTAATAAATCTTGATATCTTTTTTCACCTAAAGAAGACGTGATTTTTTCTATTTTCTTTTTTTCCTTACTTACCATATCTTTATAATCTTTTGAAAAAATACTTTTATCATTATTTAAGTCAATATATGCTTCAGTATAATATTCATTATTAAAATTATTAATCGGCGTATATAAATAATAACTAATATTACCCGACAACAATTCCGTCGTACCACGTTCCTGAGAAATATATAAAGGGCTAGTAATTATTCCTACTATTTTTAATTGTTGTTCCTTTAAATTATTATTTTCTACTAATATTGTATCTCCTATATTATAATTTTTTGTATACTTATTTTTTTCAATAACACATTCATGATTGTTTTGGGGTAAACGGCCTTTTTTTAAATCTAGTTTATTCATTGTACCAAATTTATCATAAGATAATACCTTTACCACCGCTTCTTCATCAGCTTTTATAATTGCATCAAAGCTATAAGATCCTTCGATATTATAGTTGTTATTTTTTAAAATTTTTAATTCTTCTTTATTAATACCATAATTAGACATAACTAATAAATCATAAAAATTCGCTTTTTCAAAATAGCTATCTAATGTTAATTTCATATCAGGAGCCGTCGCACGAATACCCGCAAAAAAACCAACCCCTAATAAAATTATTAGTAGTAAAGAAATAAATCTTTTAAAATTTTTAATAATACTTACAAAACATTCTCTTATTATTTTTTTTGTTACCATTCAATATCACTTATTGAAGTAGGATTATTATTAATAACAATATCCTCCACGCACCCATTTTTAAATTTAATAACCTTATCCGCCATCGGCGCAATTGCTAAATTATGCGTAATAATAATAATCGTCATTTTACCCTTTTGCTTTATGTCTTGTAAGAGTTTTAATATTTGTTTACCAGTTACATAATCAAGCGCTCCTGTTGGTTCATCAGCTAATAATATTTTAGGATTCTTAGCAATCGCCCGAGCAATTGCCACCCGTTGTTGTTCTCCACCCGATAATTGTGCCGGAAAATTAGCAAATCTATGTTCTAACCCAACATCTTTTAATACTTCCTTAGGCGAAAAAGATTTTTTACATATTTCTGTAGCCAATTCCACATTTTCCAGTGCTGTCAAATTTTGAATTAAATTATAAAACTGAAAAACAAACCCAATATCATTACGTCGATATTTAATCAATTTTTTGTTAGAATAAGTAGAAATATTTTTACCAGCAATAGTTACTTTACCATTAGTAGCATGATCCATACCACCTAAAATATTTAAAGCCGTAGTCTTCCCAGCCCCCGACGGTCCAACAATAACCACCAATTCTCCTTGTTCAATAGTAAAATTAGTCTGCCATAAAGCCTTTACTAAAGCCTCATCTTTGCCATATATTTTATCAACATTTTTAAATTCAATATAAGCCATAATCCGCTTCCTCTCTTTTATTCTTTATAATCAAATTCATAATCTAAAATACGAATATTATCCCCATCTACAGCTCCTAATTTTTGTAACTTTTCATCAATCCCCATTTTTTTCAAAATATTAGAAAAACGATAAACAGCTTCATCACTAGTAAATCTGGTCATTTTCAATAATTTTTCTACATCTTTTCCTTTAACAACCCAAGTATTTCCTTCTTTATTAATTGTAAATGGTTGTTCTTGTTTAAATTTATATAATATATGACTAGCAAATTTTTCTTCTTCAAATAAAGGCTTTTTATTTATTTTATCTAACATATCAGCTAAAACAATTAACACTTGATCAAGGCCTTCATTATTAATAGCTGATATAGGATAAATAGGAACATTTATTAATGTCCTTAATTTTTTTAAATTTTCCTTAGCATTAGCTAAGTCCATTTTATTAGCAATTACTATTTGGGGTTTTGCTAAAATTTTAGGATTAAAATTATTTAATTCCGCATTAATTATTTTATATGCTTCATAAGGATCATTTTCTAAACCACTTACATCAATAATATGCGCAATTACTCTAGTTCTTTCAATATGCTTTAAAAATTGATCACCCAAGCCTTCACCTAATGATGCTCCTTTAATTAACCCTGGTAAATCAGCAACGACAAAAGAACGATTATCCCTTGTTTTTACTACTCCTAAATTAGGTTTTAACGTCGTAAAATGATATGCAGCTATTTTAGGCTTCGAAGCCGATATTGAAGAAATTATAGTTGATTTCCCAACACTTGGTAACCCAACCAAACCAACATCAGCTAATAATTTTAACTCAATTTTTATATTTTTTATATCACCCGGTTCACCATTTTCAGCTATTTTAGGTGCCGAATTTGCTCTAGTTGCTAAAGCCATATTCCCTCTACCACCACGGCCCCCCGTCACAACCACAACCTTATCATCTTTTTTAATTAAATCTGCAACAATAAAATCTGTATCTAAATCAGTTATTATAGTACCTTGAGGAACTTTAATAATAACATCATCTGCTTTCGCACCATGTTTACCTTTTCCTAATCCATTATCTCCGCGTTTTCCTTGAATAATTTTTTGATATCTTAAATCTATTAAAGTATTTAAACCCTCATCTACTTCAAAAATAATATCCGACCCTTTACCACCATTACCACCAAAAGGACCACCCATTGCTACATATTTTTCCCGACGAAAAGCCATGCATCCATTGCCTCCATCACCAGCATGAACTGTTAAATTTACTTCATCTATAAACATTTTTGCTAATCACCTCTTCTTGTAAATAATTATACACTAAAATATAAAAAAAAGAAATGACTTTATCATTCTTCCCTTTTCAATAAACAACTACCCTAGTTCCAATTGGTGCATTTTGATATATTATTCTAGCCGTATAATAAGGTAAATTTACACACCCATGTGAGCCATTGCCTATATAAGCACTACCGCCAAAATAACTACGCCATGGAGCATCATGTAACCCAATTTGACTAGAAGTAAAACGTAACCAATAATTAACATATGATTTATAACCAGGACCTGTTAAATAAATACTTGTAGCCTTAGAAAGTATTTGATAAGTACCTCTTGGTGTATCATAACGATTTCTAGTTCCACTCACTATTGGTGCCGATGTTATAACAATCCCATTTTTATAAAACCAAATATATTGATTTTCAATTGAAACAGCTATATAAGTATTATCGCTTATTTCTGCTGTTGTCCCAACATACACTTGTCGATTTAAACTATTATAATTTAAAGCATCATCTTGAACAGCATAATTAACATTATATACACCAGCAACATTAGTATTTACATTACTAGTTACTAAAACAGCCTTAGTTACATCACCTTCATAGTTATCAGTTGCTATATAACCAGGTTCAATATATGGTTCATTTATTTTTAAATAAAGTGGATTATTACCTTTTAATGTTATTTGTGGTTTAATATTATCAACAATATGTATTATTCTTGTAATAACTGTTTCATTTAAAGAAGTATCTTTAATTTTATAAGTTAATTCATATGTCCCTATTTTTTTAGTATCAACATTTCCTGTTATTTTCACATTTTTAGTTATATCATTATCTATATTATCAATTGCCATATAACCAGGTTCTACATAATCAGTATTAACTGATTGCGTATATTCATTACCATTTGTTAAACTAAGAATAGGTGCAACACTATCTTTAACAATAACCAAACGTTCTTTTGTTTGTTTTTGCTTACCTAAATGATTAGTAATAGAATAATTTATTTTATAAATACCAACTTTAGTATTATCAACTTTACCAACTACTTTTACTAATTTATTAGCTTCTTTATTTTTTATCGTAGCATCATAACCAGGATCATTATATAATTGATTTAAATTAATATAAAATTTTTGATCACCTAACAAATCAATTTTAGGCACAACAAAATAATCATAAATAATAGTTTTATATATAAAAAAAGCTATAAAAAGTACCAAAAAGGCTATTAAACTAATTACAAATACTCTATTTTTCATAAAACCTCCTAGTCTAATAACATTATAATTATATCATATATTATATTAATTTAATAACTATATAAAAAAAAATTGTATTATTT
>JAVWOV010000041.1:4602-8409 GCA_036636255.1 Bacilli bacterium | reverse complement strand
AATTTGTCTCAAATATCATGGTCTGGCCATTTACACAGATTTATTTACACTCTCCACCAATGAGTCATCCTTGGAAACTTGCTTCTTTTAAAAGATACATGGAAAAAGCACACACAAGTAATATATATGCTTAAAATTTTCTGTTAATGTTTAATATTTTTTATGACATTTTCATTTGATATTGACACTGCTTAATTGCCATTTTTTTCTTTATGCTCGTGAATTATATTTGCCATCTTTAGTCGAAATAATTATTTTGTCACCTTGAGCAATAAAAAGTGGTACTTTTACCATTAAATCATTTTCCATATAAGCTTCCTTAGTAGCATTATTAGTAGTGTTTCCTTTAACAGCTGGCTCAGTTTTAATAATAGTATATTCTATTTTTTCAGGCAATACTATACCTAAAAGTTCACCTGTAAAAAAAGTAACATCAACATTTATTCCCTCTTTTAAATATTTAGCATCGGGTCCTATTTGTTCAATATTAAATTCTATTTGCTCATAATTTTCAGTATTCATAAAATTATAAATATTACCTGATTTATATAAATATTGCATATTCACTTTGTCAACAATAGCTTTTTCTACTTTTATCCCCGCATTAAAGGTATGTTCAATTGTCGAACCAGTTCTTAAATTTTTAAGTTTCGTTCTTACGAATGCAGGCCCTTTACCAGGCTTAACATGTAAAAACTCAATTACGGTATAAATATTGCCATCAAAACCAATAGACATTCCATTTTTTAAATCATTAACATTAACCATAAAATCCCCCTATTTTTTTTCTTTATGAACAGTTGTTTTACCACATCTTGAACAGAATTTTTTTAATTCCATACGATCAACGGTATTTTTTTTGTTTTTTTCAGTACGATAGTTTTCTTCTTTACAAACCGTACACACGAGAGTAATTCTTTCTCTATTTTCGCCTTTTTTTGCCATTTGTAATTCCTCCTTTTTAATACATATAATTCATTATAACAGATTATTGATAAATTTCAAAGAATTTTTTAGAAACTTGCTGACTGATTCTTTTATTAACAGGACTTGTGTATTCACTATTATTACCATAATGATAAACATCAGGCGATATAACCGTAAAAGCTACTTTAGGATCATTATATGGAGCGTAACCAGCAAAAGTGTTTGACACAGTTTCCGTATCAATCATTTTATCATTGTCGGTGTCAACAAAACTTTCACTTGTCCCTGTTTTACCAGCAGGTTGATAAATTAAATCAATATAGCCCGATCCCGTTCCACCATATTCTAAAACAGCTTTGAAACCTTCTTGAACTCTGAGCATATATTCAGGTTTAGTATTAACTTTATTTAAAACAATAGGTTTTGTTTCACTTATTAAACTAGTTAAAGCATTATTTTTAGAATCATATACACTTTTTAATAAATATGGTTGCATCCTATTTCCACCACTTGCAATGGTTCCAATATATTGCGCTAATTGAATTGGCGTATAAGTATCATACTGTCCAATTGAAAAATCTAATAAATGACCAGTTATTTCACTTTGTCCTTTGAAACCTAAACTTTCAATCGGTAAATCAATTCCTGTTTTTACGCCTAAACCAAATTCAGCAAAAGTATTACGATAAGTCTTAAAAGCATCTAAATTAATAGTTAAAGGAGCATTATACGAATAATTACCTTCGCCTACTTTAATAGCAGTATTAAACTGATAAGTATTTGATGATTGTTTTAAAGCCGTTATATCATTTAATGTACCTAAATATTTCCAAGAACATTTTAAAGGCGTACCTGCTATTTTTATACAAGTATCACGACGCTTTTCTCCAATAGTTAAAGCACCTGTATTATAACCAACAATATGTGAAGCGCCCTTAACAATGGAACCTACTACAACCGGTGATGTTGATATACCCGGAGTATAATCATATATTTTATAACTATTTTGATCTTTGATAATTTGCTTGCCCGTCATAGCTAAAATTTCTCCCGTTTTAGGATTAGTGATAACAACAAATGAACGATTATACAATTCTGTATTAGGTTCATTTTTTGTTTTTATTAATTCAGCTGTTAATATATCTTCGATAGCTTTTTGTAATTCGATATCAATCGTTAAAACAACATCATTTCCTCTTGAACCAGGTTTTACTAATTTATAATTACCATCGGTTAATTGATAAACATTTTTTTCTCCTCTTAAAATATCTTCATATTGATATTCTAAATAACTAACTCCGACTCGATCATTTAATTGATAACCTTTGTTTAAATAATATTCCTTAAGTTCATAGGGAATACCACTTTCACTAGTAGAAACAGCCCCTAATATACCTTTGAAAACATCATTATATGGATAACTACGTTCCCAATCTAGTTTAGTATTTATACCCTTTAATTTAGATATATTTTCGGATATAACAGCATATTCTTCATCAGTTACATTATCTTTTTTTATTATTTTTTCTGTATAAGAGTATCCTTCATTCATTAAGCCATATATTGTAGCTGCTTCTTTATCAATATCAGTAAAAGCATTTATTTCATCGCTTGTAATACGGCTTAATTTTAAATCTTCAATTTCTTCTTTAGTTATTTTTCTTTCTTTTTGCTTTTTTAACTCCTTTTTAGTAATTTTTTCATTTCCTTTATCAGGATTTTTTTTTAACCAAAATTTTTTCAATTCTTCTATAGTTATATTTTGAAAATCAATAGTTAAAAAGTTACTAATTTCATAAGCTAAGTTTATTTCCTGTTTAGTTGTTATATTTGATTGCTTTTTATAAATTATCACCTTTACAGGTTCATTATCGACAATTAAACGATGATTTCGGTCATAAATTCGGCCACGAGGAGCAGAATCACCCTCAATATTTTTTTCATTTAATTGATTTATTTTTTGCGTATAAAATTCATTTTTAATGATTTGAACATAAAATAAGTTAATAAACAATACAACAATAACAAAAATTATAATACCTATTAATATATTATACCTTTTTTCAATTATGGCTTTTATATTTTTATATTTTCTATAATCATTATTGATATAGGGGCTTTTATGGATAGTTTTCATATTTTTTTTACCTCCTATTGATGTTTTATGTTCCTTTTATTAAAACTAACATATATTATTATTGGGTGATAAGATGATTTTAAGGTTAATTACAGAATATGTTAATAAAATTACTTTGAATGATGTTTATAATTTTGCTAATCAAAATGGTATTTTTCTTAAAAATATTGAGGCCGAACTTATTTTTAATTATATTAAAAATGATTGGTATACTCTAATATATGGTAATCCACAAATGATTTTTAATGATATTAAAAATAAAATAGATTATGAAACATATACTAAAGTAGAACAGCTTTATTTTTATTTTAAAGAAAAGTATAAAAATTATTTATAATAACTTCTTATATCTTCAAGTAAATTACTATTCATTTCTTTATTTTTAATAGCCTCTATTTCCAATTTATACGGAGGATATACTTTTTTCATACTACCATCATTTTCTGTTATATAAGGAGTTTCTAAAATTTTAGGAACTTCTTTTAATGATTCGTGATAAATAATTTTAATTAATGTCTCAAAGCCAATATTACCAAATCCTAAATTAGCATGACGATCTTTATGACTATTTTTTTCGTTTTTACTATCATTTATATGAATACATTTTATCTTTTCAATACCAATTATTTCATCAAATTCTTTGATTAATTTATCGAATTCATTTAAATCATAACCAGCATCAAACATATGGCAAGTATCTAAACAAATACCTATTTGATCTTTCTTAATAATATTATCAATTA
>JAVWOV010000041.1:0-4589 GCA_036636255.1 Bacilli bacterium | reverse complement strand
GTTTTCATTTCAGCAAAATTTATACCAAGTTCCGTCCCTTTACCAGCCATTGTTTCTAAACAAATAATTACTCTAGTATTAGCTAACAATTCGTTTAAAGCATTTATAATATTTTTTAAACCTTGTTCTTTTCCTAAACCAACATGACTTCCTGGATGAATAATTAATTTATCAACACCCAATTGTGAACAACGATTTATTTCTTCTTTTAACAATTGTATACCAAAGGCTTGTTTTTCACCAATGTTTGCTAAATTAGCAATATATGGTGCATGAATAACAACATTTTCTTTTTCAATATTATTTTTTTCCATCAGATTAATTGCTTGCCTAGTTTTACTATCATCAATAGGATAACGACGACTATTTTGTGGTGCCCCAGTATAAAACATAAAAGTTGTTGCACCATAACTAATTGCTTCTTTAACACTACCAATTAATTGCTCATTTTTATTAAATGAAACATGTGACCCAATTATTAAATTCCCTTTTTCCATAATATCGCCTCTTTTAATTATTATATCATGGATGGTTTTATTTTGGGCATTTTTTTATTCATCAACTAATTTATTTAGTTGTTTAAACACACCCTTGATACCAAGAGAAATATACTTTCCAACCTTTTCTGATAATTCTAGTCCTAATTTAGATGTTTTATTTTGGTAATCCATTTGATCATTTTCAACATAATTTTCTATTTTTATTTTCTTACCTTGAGCAACATCTTGTTCAAATTGTTTTATTTTTGCAGCAGTTAACGTTACTTTTTGCTGTTGTTGATATTCATAATGACCAGTTGATGAAGATATATAAAGGATTGTGAAAGTACAAAATAGTAAAAAAACAATTAGTTTCCCAATTTTATTTAGTATTTTTAACCTATCTTCTTTTTTCATTGTGCACCCATATATTCCTTGATTATTTTTGATAATGCTGTCATTGTATTCATAACTTCTTCAATATTATTTTCTTTACCACCACATTCTATCAATAACATATTTTCGTGAAGATCTTGATTATAAACACCATCAACCCCTTCCCCACTTTTAGTTATAACCCCTCTGCTCAACCCTGGATATTGGCTGTTTGTTATATCATTTATTTTTTTTGCAAGATTTAATGTTGGCTCATAATTATCATATTCTAAACCAACTATAAATAATATCTTAGCATAATCTTTTTGGTCAATACTAACAGTTGAAGCTTTTTTATTTATAGAGTCACGATGAAGATCAATAAATAATTTAGTACTTTTATATTTATTGATAGTATCTAATATGTAAAAACGACTGGCTTTATAACTTTCACTATAATCCCAATTATTCATTTTTAAAAATTCTGTGATATTCGAATCCTCAACAATAGTACTAATGCCTAATTTATTTAAATTCTCCTTTAATAAATAAGATGCCATCATAACATTAGGAGTGATATTATATATTTCTAAATTTTTAGCATCGTAATTTTCTAATTGATGAGTATTATAAATATATACTACTGGTTCTTTTTCATTAGTCGGATGGGGATCTTTTATATATTCAGTAATATGTTGTAATTCTTCCCCTTTATATTTATCATTATAAACTAGTTCATTATTATTTTTTTGTTCATAACCAATACTTGTCTGTAAAATAGTTAATGGTCTGCTTAAGTCCATATGAGATAACATCGTACTTACCCTTTTCACTACTCGCTGATTATTTTTTTCATATATTTGATGATGATTAGCATCATTTAATAAATATTTTAAAAATTCTTCGTTAGAACTTGCTAATTTATTATTCATTAATTGACTAAATGTTAGTTGATAAATGATAAAAATAATTATTATGTATAATATATAATGTATTTTTATTTTTCGCTTTTTTTTACTAGTAAATTTTTTGCTCATATTATCACCTTTTCTAATATATTCTCATTATATATGTTTATGAATGAGTAATATGTCAAAAAAAGTTATTCTAATCGTTTACTTCCAAATGAAGGGCATTATTTATTCCACAGGCTAATATTTTACTTTGTTTTTCCATTAAAAAGTCTACTTCTTTAGAGGTTACCATGAGATTATAACCAATAGGAGTTAATACTTCAAAGATTAATTGTTTTACCTCAGTAGCATTAAGACTTCCTATTAAACCAAATAATTTCATTTTATCTTCCTGATTTGTTAAAATATTTTGATTTAAATAATTAATAGTATTTACGGGAATTAATTTATTTAAAGGATTATTTATATTCTGTTTTGTATATGTATATTGTTTATGCATATAATTTATTGTATCACTTACAATAGTTACAGCATCAACAACAGTGGGAATACCAATTGCGATAACAGGTATTTTTATAGTTTCTTTACTAATTTCTTTTCTTTTATTACCAATACCACTACCAGGATGAATGCCCGTATCAGTCATTTGAATAGTTTTATTTAATCTTTCAATTGATTGACTCGCTAAAGCATCGATAACAATTAGAAAATTTGGTTTGGTAGTTTTAACAATGCTTATAATTAAATCACTTGTTTCAATTCCAGTTTGACCCATAACACCAGGAGTTATAGCACTTGTACAACGAAATCCTTTACTTACTTGACCTATTTCAAACAAATGTTTAGTTACAATTATATTTTTTATTACTAACGGTCCTAAAGCATCAGGAGTTGACCGCTCATTTCCTAAACCAACAATTAAACAAGTATCTTTAACTTTTATGTTTGTTTGTTTTAACAATTTTTGCAACTGAACAGTAAAAATCTTTTTTACTTTTTCACCATTATCATAATCAGTTATATCTTTATATTCAATTGTTGTATAATTACCAACCTTTTTATTTATTTTTTGACTATTTTTTTCATCAATATATATATTAGTTATTTTTATATTATCAATATTTTTAACAGTTGTTTTAATATTATCAGTATTAACAACATCAATTGCTAAATCAGTTCTGATTTGATATTTTTCTAAGTCTATTTCTTTGCTCATTCTTATCACCTAAACTTATTTTTACCAAAATGCCAGTTTTTATTGCTTTTTTTTGTTTTTTTTGTTAAAATTAACTTATTGTGTTACTTGGAGGTGAAATTATGCCAAATATTAAAGGAGCAATCAAGCATGTTAATGTTAGTTTTAAAAAAAATAATGCTAATAATCTTTACAAAGCTCCAATGCGTACGGCGATTAAAAAGGTTGAAAAGGCAATTACTTTAAAAGATAAAGAAAAAGCTAATGAAGCTTTGACATTAGCCATTATAGCTATTGATAAAGCTACAAATAAGGGAATTATTAAAGATAATACTAATGCTCGTTATAAGTCACGTTTAACTAAAAAAGTTAATGCATTATAGAAAAATCATTTATTTGATTTTTTTTATTATTTTTTTTCGTTTTTCTGCTATAATGTAAAAGGGTGATCATATGAAAAAACTTATTAATTTTCTTATTATTTTTTTAATTATAATACTATGTTTTTTCTATCACAAACAGATTGCTTCTTTTATTATTAATTATATTATAGCACCCAAACAAGAAGTTAATTATAAGGCTAATAGTTATATGCTTAATAATAATTTTAGTTATTTACAAATTGATGATAATTTTATTCCTCATAATAAAAAAGATATTATGAATATCTTTTATACCCGTTTAAATGAAGGCGTTGATGAATTTTATTTTTATTGTGATGATAAATATAAATATTGTTTAGATGATGTTAAAAAGCTAACAAATAATGAAGAAATTTTATCAGAAATAAACAACTTTGTTCATCCGTTTAATAGTTACAGCAAACTATCTATTAACTTTGATCATTTTGGTAAAGTAAGAGTTAATATTAAACGATTATATAGTGAAGCCGAGATTAAAGCTATTAATAATAAAATTGATGAAATTGTTAAAAATTATATTAATGACAATATGTCAGTTAAGGATAAAATTAAGATATTTCATGATCATATCATAAATAATTCTTTATATGATAGTGAAAAAGCAGAGGCTATTACTCACGGACATCCTTTACCTACTACTTATGAATCACAAAAAGCTTATGGCCCTTTGCTTCAAGGCATGGCTATTTGTTCTGGTTATAGTGATTCGATGGCTATTTTTCTTGATAGATTAGGTATTCCTAATTATAAAATTTCTAGTTCTAATCATATTTGGAATTTAGTTTTTATTGATAATGCCTGGTATCACATTGATTTAACTTGGGATGATCCAGTTACTAGCGATCACTCTAACATTATTATCTATGATTTCTTTTTAATTAACACCAATACTTTACAATCAATTGATTTAACACAACATAATTTTGATAAGAATATTTATAAAGAAGCTAATTAGTTTCTTTATTTTTTGGTAAAGTTATTGTTACTAATGTCCCTTGGTTTAATTTAGATTGATATTTAATAGTTCCATTGTGAGCTTTTACTATATCATTTGATAATGATACACCAAGACCAGTCCCATTTTTTTTAGTGGTAAAAAACGGTTCTTTTATTTTTGAAATATTTTCAATCCCTATACCATCATCCTTTATATTGATAATAATATGATCCTTTTTATTACTAATATTTATAGTTATTAAACCAT
>JAVWOV010000040.1:0-8503 GCA_036636255.1 Bacilli bacterium | reverse complement strand
AGTTTTTGCAATATCAATACCTAAGTAAAACATAAAACACAACCTTTCTTAAAATTGATTAATAGTGATAGAGGCAACCCTCTTATAACTTTACAAGATATAACCTAGCGACAAATTCAAGGCAATAGATAAAACTAATCCTTATCCAACTTATTTATATCCATTTGTAAAGTAGAGGCTTTAGTCTTAAATAAGATCCAAATGATCAAGGAGGCAGCTAAAACCACTCTAACACTTACAATTATTATAATACTTTTAGTATTATAAATCGAGTTTATAGATATCTCTTCACAAAAATCTAAATATAAAGAAAATGTGATTAAATAACTATAATCACATTATACTAGGAGGTATTTATGCTTAATGTTAATAATGTTTCAAAATATTATGGTAAATTTTTGGCAGTTGATAATTTATCATTTACGGTTAAACCCGGAGAAATCTTTGGATTATTAGGCCTCAATGGTGCTGGTAAAACAACTACTTTTCGAATGATTATGGGACTTTTAGATCCTAGTTATGGTGATATTACTTTGAATGACAAAAAAATTGATTATGATGTAACGGATAAGATTGGTTTTTTGACCGAAGAAAGAAGCTTATTAACAAAGATGACAGTTTTAGAACAAACTTTGTTTTATGGAACATTAAAAGGTATGACTAAAGAACAAATAATAAATCGCTTAGATTATTTACTTGATAAATTTAATGTGCCGCAGTATAAAAATAAAAAAATCAAAGAATTATCGAAAGGTAATCAACAAAAAATTCAATTTATTAATGCTATTATTAATGAACCTAAATTATTGATTTTGGATGAACCTTTTACAGGTTTAGATCCACTTAATGTTGAACTTTTTAAGGAAGAAATTATTTTTATGGCTAATCAAGGAAGTATGATTATTTTTTCTTCTCATCGCATGGAACATGTGGAATTATTTTGTAAAAAATTAGTTGTTTTAGTTGATGGCAAAGCAGTTATTGATGGTTATCTTAAAGATATTAAGGAAGATTATCGCAAGAAAAATATTTTTATTAAAGGAAATATCGATACAGAAGTAATTAAAAAAATACCTGGTGTTGTATCAATAAATTCTAAAGAAGATGAATTTATCATTAAAATTACTGATGCCGATGTAGTTAATGAGGTTTTTAAAAAAATTGCTAAGTGTAATAATGTTACTAAGTTTGTTGTTGAAGAAGCTTCATTAAATGAAATTTTCATTGCTAAGGTGGGAGAAAAATATGAAAAGTAAATTAGGTTATTTGACCAATATTAGCTTAAAAAGAAAAATAAAAACAAAATGGTTTTTGGGGGCTAATATATTGCTTTTAATTGTTATTGTAGGTATTATTAATATTGATAGTGTAATTAATTTTTTTGGGGGTGATTTTGCTACTAAAGAAAAAATTTATGTTGTTGATAATACTGGTAAGTCATTTGATTTATTTAAGACTAATATTAAAGAAGCTAGTGAAGTTTTTGATGCTAAAGGAACTTTTAATGTTATAAAGTATGATAAAGATATTGCGTCAGCTAAAAAGATGATTGAAAAAAACGATAAGAATATGGTTCTTGTTTTTGAAAATGATATAAAAAACACGTTACAAGCTACTTTGATTACTGATGGATATATGGATACTTTTAATACTCAATTGATTAATTCTTCTATTAGTAATACTAAGATTTCTTTGGCTATTTTAAGTTCTTCAATTTCTCCTGATGAAATGGCTAAAATATATTCACCAATTGAAGCAAAGCGATTATATTTAGATGATAGCAAAAATGCAAAGAATGAAGCTAATGAGAGTTTGATGAAAACTATTTTTCCTATTTTTATTTTACCATTTTTTATGCTAACTATTTTTTTAGTTCAAATGATAGGTGCTGAGGTTAACGATGAAAAAACAACTCGTGGGATGGAGATAATTATTTCTAATGTCTCACCAGTAACCCATTTTTTTTCTAAGGTTATTGCGGGTAATTTATTTGTAATGTTGCAGGGCTTGTTGTTAGTTGTTTTTGGTGGTATTGGTTTATTAATTCGCAATTTAACAACCACGGATAGTTTGATTAGTAAGTTAAGTGGTCAGCTTGACATTAATATTATGGGATTTTTACATGAAGGTATCGGTAGTCAGCTTGGTTATTTTGCTATAGTTACAATTATTTTAATGTTACTTACCTTTTTAGCGTATTCTTTGTTAGCTGGTGTTTTAGCAGCAATGACTACAAATATTGAAGATTTCCAACAATTACAAACACCGATTATGATTATTTCTTTGATAGGCTTTTATTTGGCTATGTCAGCTAATTTGTTTGAAGGTTCTCTTTTTATTAGAATTGTTTCTTATATTCCACTTATTTCGGCAGTGTTGTCACCATCGCTTTTACTTCTTGGTCAAATAGGAATAATTGATGTCTTAATTTCAATTAGTTTAATGATTATAACGATATTTTTATTAATTAAGTATGGGTTACGTATTTATAAGGCTGGAATTTTAAATTATTCTTCTAGTGGTTTATGGAAAAAAATGTTTAAAGCTTTAAAAGAGTAGTTTTTAAGCTTTTTTATTTAGTTTACTTTCTTTTTTTATTTTAAAGGATGTTGTTGTTTAAAATTTGCTTTTTGGTTGTCTTTATGTTAGAATATCTCTAAGGAGAGGATTAGTTATATGAATGAATTGCAAATAATTGATGAAATGGGAAATAACAAAAAAGTTGAAGTTTTAGCACATATTAAGTTAGACAATGTTGACAATGATTATATTATATATACAGAGAACAAACAAAATCAAAAAGGTCATGTGAAGGTTTTTGTCTCAGAAGTTGTATTAAATGAACATGGGGTTGATTTAATTAATATTAATGAAGATGTTTGGAATAAATTAAAGAGGCGTGTGGCAGAAATTTTAAAGGAAGGATAAGATATGAATATGAAAGAAAATGATATCAAAACTTTTGAGGATAGATTAACAGAGTTAACAGCTAAAATGAAAAAAATAGAAACGGAAAATAAAAAATTGCAATTAGAAAATCAGGCAACTATTGAACAAAATAATCGCTTAGGGGATATAATTGCTAAAAATAATGAAACAAACGATCCAGAAGAAGAAATTAAAGTGAATAAAAGAAGCGCCCGAGCTGTTTCTATGGCTAAATCAAGTATTTCAAAGTTAAGAAATATGAATATAGCTAATATTGGCTTTATTGATCGTTTGATAAATAAGCAAAAAAATTATTTGAGAATTAAAAACATTAAGAAATCTATTAAACAATTAGAAAAGCTTAATATTAATGGCTCATTGAATAGTAATATTGATAGATTAAAAAATACACTTGGTAACGAGGAAGTTAAGCAAGAAGCTAAGCAAGAAGTTAAGCAAGAAGTTAAGCAAGAAGCTAAGCAAGAAGTTAAGCAAGAAGCAAAGCAAGAATCTAAGAGAAAAATCATTAATTTAGATGAAGAATTAAAAAATATAACGAAAGCATGTGTAGAAAATTCGTTTGATTTCGTCCATACCCCCAAATTATCCGATTTAAAATTACCTGAATCGGGAAAAAAATCAAAGAAAGTTATTAGTTCAATGAAATATTCAGGATGGGCTTTTGATAAAAATGGATTATTAAAATTTAAAGGAACATCTTTAGCTGAGTTAAACAAGATGGATTTATATGCCAAAGGTTTAGCTGGCGTGCTTCTTACTGTCCCGCTTATTGGACCAGCTATTAAATTCGTTAGTCTTGCTTTAATGAAAACTTGCAGTTCTTTGTGGCAAGGTAGATCACTAGGTGTGCAAAACTTTTTACATGGTATAAATGAAAATATTAATAACTTTTTAGGAAAACCTTTTAACTTTAATAATACTTCAGGCAAGTGGTTTAATGGTGGAAATTATTTTGTGAATGAAACTGCTGGTTTTATGAATAAATTACATATGACTGTGGGTGATGCTTCAATTGGTGCTTCAATTGGTGCTGGAACATACGGTGCAGTGAAAGGATTTAAAGCAATCAAAAAAAAGGTTGCATCGTTTTTTAAGGGTAAAAAAGATAAAACAGTTAGTAACGTTGTTAACAATGCAACGATTAAAAATAGTAATGAAAAACCATGGAATATAAACAATGATGTAAGGAATAATGAAATGATTAATCAAAGTAATGAAAATCAACGTAATAAAAATAATATTGTAAAAAATCCACCAAAAGATGAGGATTTAAATGTTATTCCTTTAGGACCTGTTAATAGTACTTTGGTTCCTGAATTAAAAACAGTACCAAAATATGAATGGCAATATGTTGATGAGGATAAAGACAAATTTATGGATGTCACTGAAATAAAAAGTAATAAGATAATAGATGTTGAAAATTTAAATAATAAAGAAAAACAAACTGTTGATAATGTAATTATATTACCGGAAAGACAACATAGCAATACTGAAAACTTAGAGAATAATAATGATTTAAATAAAAAAAATACAACTGAGTTTATTGAAGGTACTAATGTTTTGTTACCAAGAAAGCAAAAAGAAAATGAATCCGCAAATATTTATGAACAATATTTACATGGATATTTTGATGCTAATAACCTTGATTTTGAAGCTTATAAAGCGAATAAAGAAGCTGAGATTCGTAAAGAAAATGAGGCTCGAACATTACAAAATCAAGAAGAAGAAAAACGTGCTAATAATATTCAATATGCATATAGTGAAAAAATTGGTTTAAATCAAACAACAGATATTAATGCCAATAATAGTGCCTTTGCTAATGTTAGCAATGAAGAATTTGATAAGTATAAAAAAGTACCAGAAATTAAACGTGACCTAAAAGACTACAGTGAACTAAATTTATCATATCAAGAGGATTTGAAAAAGTCTGAAGACAGTAAAAAATCAGCCATTATCGCTGATAATATTGAAGCTCTTGAAGGTTTAAAACAAGCTATGGATGATTTACAACAAGTTAAAGATAGTGATTTATTTATTGAAAGAGGTAAAGTGAAATGATTATTAATAATGTTATAACTTTAGATGATAACACAAAATATTTATTATTAGATGATACGGTTTTAGAAAACATAAAATACTTTTATGCTGTCGAAGTAGATAACGTTTCTTTAGAACCACTTGAACATTTTGTTTTTTTGAAAGAAAGTTTAGATAGTAAAAATGTATGTGCAACAATTATTGACGATGTAGAGTTATGCAGTGCATTATTAATTATTTTTACTAATAATTTAGGTTTAGAAATGGATAAATATTCACAAAATAACTAATTATTGTTTACTTTTAACTTTTATGTTCAAACTAAAAATAATGAGGTGACTTATGAAAAAAGTTTCATTATTTTTTTTGTTAATAATAATTATTAGTGTTTTAAACATGCTAGTTACAAAAGAGAAAACAACAGCTGTTTTTAAAGATTTAAGCAACGAACATTATTTGTTACAACAAGCAAATAATTATAATATTGTTTATTTAGATGTTAGCTTGGTTGATGTTTCTACTAAAAATTATAATACTATTAAAAAATTATCAATCTTGGGCGTTTATTATTTTATAAATCCATTTATTTCTAATAAATTCATAACTAATTATTATGAATTTAGATATGATAATATCAAAAAAAACTTTTTAAATTTAAATGATTATTACTTAAATGTTTTAAAAAGCAATCATTTAGTTAATGAAATAAATAAAAATTATATAAATGGTACAAAAATAAATAAAGTCAAGGTTTATATTTCTAATGGTGATTTATATAAATTTTTAAAAGATAATATAAATATTAAATATTGTTATGATTTAAACGGCAATTATTTGTCTGCTTTTTAACAATAACTATGTTGTAAACAATAGGAACAGGACATTAAAAAAATATAATATGCAGTAAATTAATGAAAAGCAAAATAGTGTATATCAAACAAAAAAGAAACTTAAATAACTTCAAAGATTTTACTTTAATTGAACTTTTAGCGATTAATACGCATAGCTGGATAAAGGAGCCATAATTTGATTATCCTTATTAAGCTTAGACGAAAATGGCTATAATAAAATAAGAAAACATGTTAATACAGGTGTTAAGGACAGAATGATTATATATATTTTAGAATCAATATGTGACGTGTTATCAAATTATCTAAAAGTTAATATTTGAATTAAAAACAAAAAAAGGATAAATATGGTTGTTTTTAATTAAGTAATATAGTATAATAAATATAGGTGATGAAAGTGATATATATTTGGCTAGGTATAGCTCTTATTTTAGCGGCTATCGAAGTTGCTACCCTTAGTTTTACAACTATTTGGTTTGTAGCAAGTGGTTTATTGGCGATGGTAATAAGTTTTTTTACCGATATTTTCTTAATTCAATTTGCTGTATTTGTGATTGTAGGTATTGTTTTACTTGCCACCACTAGACCAATGATTAAAAAATTCTTTAAAAAAAATGATACCAAAACAAACGCTGATAGAATTATTGGTATGGAAGGTATTGTTACTGAAAAAATCAGTAAAAATCAAGATGGCGTAGTTAAAGTTGATGGGAAAGAATGGACAGCCTTTGCCGATTCCGTTATTGCCGTTTCCAGCACTGTTTTAGTATTAGAAATAAAAGGTGTTAAAATCAAAGTTAGAAAGGTTGATGTTAAATGACAGTCCTTATTGTTATCCTTATTATTGTTTGCCTATTAATTATACCCAATGTAAAAATTGTTCCCCAAGCAAGAGCGTATGTAATTGAAAGAATTGGTTCTTATTATACTACATGGGGAAATGGATTGCATCTTAAAATTCCATTTCTAGATCGAATTAGTAAAGTAGTTTCATTAAAAGAAATTGTAAAAGATTTCGCACCACAACCAGTTATTACAAAAGATAATGTAACCATGCAAATTGATACCGTTGTTTATTTTCAAATAACTGACCCAAAACTATATACATATGGAGTAGAAAATCCCCTTAATGCAATTGAAAACTTAACAGCTACGACTTTACGTAATATTATCGGTGATTTAGAACTTGATCAGACGCTTACTTCTAGAGATATTATTAATTCTAAAATGCGTTCTATTTTAGATGAAGCGACCGATCCATGGGGTATTAAAATGACTAGAGTAGAAGTTAAAAACATATTACCACCTAGGGAAATTCAAGAAGCCATGGAAAAGCAAATGCGTGCTGAACGTGAAAGAAGAGAATCTATTTTACGTGCTGAAGGTGAAAAAAGATCTAGCATTTTAATTGCCGAAGGTGATAAAGCATCACAAATATTACGAGCAGAAGCCCAAATGGAATCTCAAGTTAGAATAGCTGAAGGTGAAGCAGAAGCTTTAATTAAAGTCAAAGAAGCAGAAGCTAAAGGAATTGAATTAATTAAAAATTCAAAAGCTGACAAGAGTGTTTTGACTTTAATGAGTTTTGAAGCTCTAAAACATGTGGCAGATGGTCAAGCAACAAAAATAATTGTTCCATCAGAATTACAAAATTTTGCTACTTTAGGAACTACTATTAGTGAAATGTTTACAGACAAAACAGGACAATAGAGTGTCAATAAAACAATATATTGTTCTATTATTAAAGGCATTAATTTGGCCTTTTTCTTTTATTGTTTTTGGCTATTTAATAATTATCCTTTTTAGCGGTAGTTACTTTTTTAATCAATATAATGACTTAGTTAACAACAATAAAGAATTATCCACATCAGCAATTGATAAATTGTATAGCCAAGCCCTTGAAAGCCCTATATTAAAAAATAATCTAGCTAACTATTTAGAAGATAATGGGTTATTAATTATATTAATAACAGTAATTATTTTTATGCCCATATTTATTAAAATTCATAGTAAATATAAACAAAAAACCGAAAAATTAAAAATAACCAGCATAATTAAAATTATTATACTAGGTATGAGCGTAGCCATTTTACTAAATTTAATTATATTTAATCTAAATAAAGTAATAGAATTTACCAATCGTTATAATCAAAAAGAAATTGTTTGGTTTACCATATTATCAATTGGAATTATCGGGCCAATATTAGAAGAATATCTTTTTAGAGGTATTTTATATAATAAACTAAAAGGATTCAATAATCAAAAAAAATCAATGATATTAACCGGTATTATTTTTGCACTAATTCATTTAGAATTTAGTCAAATAATTTATGCTTTTATTTTAAATTTTTTAATGATTTTTATTTACGAAAAATTTAAAACTATAAAAGCACCCATTATACTACATATATCATTAAATTTAAGCACCTTATTATTACTAAGTAGTTTAATCCAGCTTAATATTTTAGCAAGTATACTTGTCATATTTATTTGTTGTTCCTTTATTTTATTATTATGGCCAAAAATAAACAATAATTAGTTTACATTATATTGATATTAACAAAAACTATATTGTTTTTTTAACTAATTTACTTTTTATTTATCAAAAACATGGTATAACCCGAGTTTTGTAGTTAAAAAATCAAAAAACCACCGTAGTCTTATATATC
>JAVWOV010000039.1:0-8790 GCA_036636255.1 Bacilli bacterium | reverse complement strand
TAATCATAAAATTTTAGGAAAAAAGTTTCCTTTTTTTTAGTAATTATGTTATACTTAATATAAGAATAAAAAGATATTTTATATCTAGGAAAGAGAGGGGAATATTATTATGAATACTAATTTAGAAACATTAACTAGCGAAGAAAATAAAGTGCCAGTAAATACAATATCTGATGATGCTTTTGTTGATGTTTTTTTTGATGAAGAATATGATGAAAACAATGCACCAGTTGAAGAATTAAACGATATTAAAAATATTATTAAACCAGCTGATATTAAACAAATACATGACGAAGGGAATCCATTTATTGAAACCCCAATTGTTGGTGGAATGGTCGATGAAGTAATAGGAGAACCAAGCAATCAGGAAACAGTTGAAGATATAAAAGCAACTGATGAGATAGGGGCACCAATTGTAGAAACAATTAAAGAAAATAAGAAAAACAAGCAAATTAATGAAGAAGTAGTTAGTTTTGATGAATTTTTTAGCAATTTATCAGAAAATGTTGTTGGCGCAAATAAATATATTTCTGAAGTAATGGATGTTAAAAGAGTAACTGATGTAAAACAAAGCGAATTAAAAGCTTTAAAAGAAAAATTAGAAAATCAAGAAAAAGATTTTAGAAATTTTTTAGATAAACAAAATAAAATATTAGAAACAAGTAAAAAACAATTAGATGACTATATTCAAAGTGAAAAACTTCGTTTAGAAAGTGAAATAGCCCAATTTAAAACAGAAACTGACGCTGTTAGATCAGAATTAATGTTATCGGAAGAAAATTTAAAAATGAAACAACATCAATTAGATAATGAAAAAGAACAATTTGAAAAACACGTTAAAACCGAAAGTGAAATAATTGCTGACGGTCATAATAAATTAAATAGCGAAAAAGAACAATTTAGTAAAGAAAAACTTTTAACACAAGAAAGTTTTAATAACGCTAATAAAGAAATAAAAATAAAACAAGATGAATTTAAACAATATAAAGAATTTGAAGAACGTAAATTAGATTTAGAAAGTCAAAATTTAGCTAAATCTTGTGCTAGATTTAAACAAATAGTATCACAACTTAATTCAGGTTTTTCACAATTGAAACCAACGGAATAGGAGGAAAATATGAAGCAAAAGAATAAAAAAAATTCTACTTCAACGGAAAATAGTAAGGAATTCAAAAATATTTTAAAATCAATTGACAATATATTAAAAGCAAATGATAAACCAGAAGTTGATGATAAAGAAAATAAAGTTGAAGAATTTGATATGAAAGCAAAATGGGAAATAAATGACTCTAATCAAGAAAATGAACCATTTAAACTTGAAGATAATAACGAATTTATTTTGGCTGACAGTGATAAAGAAAATATTCATAATACCGATGAATTATTAATAAGTGATACAGAAATAGGCCAAAAAAAAGATGATAATACGGCTGATAAAGTAAAGCCAGAAGAAGTATATGAAATATTTAAACAAGCTAATGAAAGTATTAAAGATGTAAGTGAATTATTCAAACAAAATATTGCTACACGTTCATTTTATCAAGAGAAAGAAAAAAAATTTAATCAAGAAAAATTAGACTTTGAACAAAATAAAGAAGATGCATATAATAAAATAAATATTTATAAGGAAGAAACTTCTAATCAATTAGCTATAGAAAAGGAAAAATTAGAAAAAGATCATATGATTTTCCAGGAAAAACAAAATAAAATTTATGAATTAAAGGATAAATTAGATATAAAGCAAATTGATTTAGAACAAAGAGAAAAAAATTTAAATAATGAGCTTATGAAGTTAAAACAAGAACAGAATAAATATCATAACGATAAACAAGAACTTACTAATAACTTAGTAAAATTTAATACCCTTGTTGCTAATTTTTATGAAGGTGTAGATAAATTCAAGTGATAAAGGGTCTAATTTATAGACTCTTTTTTTCTTGTTATAGTCCTTTTTTCTTGACATTTTACCATTAAGTAACTATAATATGTACCATTGGAGGGAAAAAGATGAAAACAAATAAAGAAATTAATGAAAAAAATTGGTCCACTATAGTTATAAAAAATGAAACTATTGATGGAGGAGTGGACCAAATTAGAAATGGATTACATAATGATCAACCTGAAACGTTATGGTTATCTGAATATAATGGTAATCAAACAGGAAACATAAAAAGTTTGTCTAATATACCTAGTTACATGAATTTGGATGAAAATGGTAAAATTAATAAAAAAGGTTATATCATTAAGTTAAAAGAAAATGCGCGTATATTATTTGTCAAAACTAAAAAAGAACTATCTAATTTAATTGAAAAATCAAAGAAAACGGAATTTCAAAAAATTGCTTCCTCATATGATGGTATATATTACACTGATGAAATAGCAGCTACACCATTAGTTATTTTTAATAGTCAAATAATTAAAGCATATCGAACATTTGATATAGAAGCAATTGAACATAATGAAGATTTATTACAAGAATATCAATATTATATAAACGAAACATCTATTAGTCCATGGATTGATTTTGATCAATCCACAAAAGAAAAACAATTAGTGAAAAACAAATAAACAAAGCAATTGATAGAAAAGGAGCAATAAAACTATGAATTTAACTAAAAAACAAATTAAAACGATTTTATTTTTTATTGCCTTTGCAATAATATTGTTTGTATCATTACAACATTTAAACATAGTATTAGATATTTTGTTATTTATTTTAATTCTTTTTATGCCATTTATATTAGGCTTATGTATCGCTTTTGTTTTAAATGTATTATTAAAAATAATAGAAAACAAATTATTTAAAAAATTGACTCTTAAAAATGGTAAAATATGGTCAAAAATAAAACGCCCAATTGCCCTTTTATTAAGTTTAATAATTGTTTTTGGGTTTGTTATATTTTTATTAGTTTTAATAATTCCTGAACTTAAAAATGCCGTTACTATTTTCATTGATAATATTCCCATCTATCAAGAAAAAGTAATTGACTTAGCTAACAAATTAAATTTATCAAACGATACTATTCAAATAATTAAAAATGGTTGGGAAAATTTAACCGATAGCTTGTTTTCATTTTTGAAAAACAATTCTAAAGATTTTATTCAAATGACTTTAGGAATAACAACATCGATTGTCTCAGGTATTATGAATTTCATTTTAGGTTTAGTATTTGCTATTTATATGTTAGCAGATAAAGAAAAATTAATTAAGCAAACAAAAAAACTATTATATGCATTATTACCAAAAAAGAAAGTTGAAAAAGTTTTATATGTTACCACAGTTTCTAATCGTGTCTTTTCTAAATTTATAACTGGTCAGGTAACCGAAGCAGTAATAATAGGATTATTATGTTTTATAGGCATGCTTATTTTACATTTACCTTATGCTTCAACTATATCAGTTTTAGTAGGCTTTACAGCCTTAATACCAGTATTTGGAGCATTTATAGGAACAGCCATTGGAGCAATATTGATATTTGTTGTTGATCCACTTGGTGCTTTAATTTTTATTACCTATATTATAATATTACAACAATTTGAAGGAAACTTAATTTATCCGAAAGTTGTTGGCTCATCAGTGGGATTACCAGGTATTTGGGTAATGCTTGCTGTTATTATAGGTGGTAGCTTATACGGTATTGTTGGTATGCTTTTAAGCGTTCCAATTTGCTCTATTTTATATGTGTTATTAGCCAAAAAAGTCAATGAAAAATTAAAAAAAATAAAACAAAATATTAACTAAAGATTTATGAAAATAAGTTTTTAGTTTTTTTAAACTAAAACCCTTGACGAATAAATAGTGCTCCACTATAATGAAAGAAGTAGGAGATGATTAATATTAAAAATATATTAAATAAAGAAAGAGGATTGATTTTATGACCCCTCATATTGAAGCAAAAAAAGAGGACATAGCTAAAGTAGTAATTATGCCGGGTGATCCACTACGCGCATTAATGATTGCTCAAAATTATTTAACAAATTATAAAATCGTTAATACTGTTCGAAATATGAAAGCGTATACAGGTTATTATAAAAACAAACGAGTCACCATTTTTGCATCAGGCATGGGAATACCAAGTATTGGTATTTATGCTTATGAATTATATAAATTTTATGAAGTTGAAACCATCATTAGAGTTGGTACATGTGGTAGCTTTCATAAAAATATAAAAATGCTCGATATTATTTTAGCCGATAGTGCATACAGCAATTCAACTTTTGCACAAATGTTTAACCATACACTTGATAAAGAAATGCATGCTTGTAAATCGTTAAACAATCATATAGAAAAAATAGCTAATATTAAAAACATATTATTGCATCGTGGTTTAATAATAACAAGTGATGTATTTGATGTTTACGTTAATCATGATGAATTCATTAAAAATTATCCTATAAATAAAGAATATTTAGCATCCGAAATGGAAGCGTTTGGTTTGTTTTTCCTAGCTAAAATTTTAAATAGAAAAGCTAGTTGTTTATTAACAGTTGTTGATTCATACGAGCAAAAAGAAAGTATTAGTAGTCAAGAACGGCAAAATTCTATGAATCAAATGATTGAACTTGCACTAGAATCTTTATAAAAAGAAAAATATTACATATACTAACAAAGAGGTGAACTAATGAAATATACGAAATATGAAATGGGCTCTTATAACTTACACGTTATAAAAACAGACAAGTTTAAAACAGTTAATATGCGCATTATGTTCAAAAGAAAAACGAACAAAGATGATATTAATTATCGTAATTTTTTAAGTCAAATATTATTAGAAGCAACAAAAAATTATCCAACTAAAAGAGAAATAGAAATAAAATGTGAAGATTTGTATGGCCTAGCCTGTCGTAGTGATGCCTTTGTATCCGGTAATTATTCTGTAATTACTTTTGATAGTACTTTTTTAAATGAAAAATATACTGAAGAAGGTATGTTCAAACAGATATTTGAATTTCTATTTGATATCATTTTAAATCCTTATATAATTGATAATAAATTTGATAAAAATAGTTTTAAAAACATAAAAAATGATTTGATTAATAATATTGAATCAGTTAAGGATATACCTAATTATTACTGTGTCAATAGGTTATTTGAATTAATAGGGAAAACCACCCCCATAGCATTAAAAAGTCAAGGCTATTTAGAAACAATTGATGAAGTTACCGAAGAAAATTTATATAAATATTATCAAACAATGATTAAAAGTGATAATATTGATATATTTATAATAGGCAACATTGATGATTCATATATTAAAAAAATTGTAAAACAAACTATTCCCATTAATACTTTAAAAAAACCAACCGGTTCGCATTATATTGAACACGATAAAATACGATCACGAGCTCAAATTATTAAAGAATCTTCAACATATGAACAAAGTAAATTATTGCTAGGTTACAAATTAGATCATTTAACCGATTTTGAAAAACAATATGTTATGACCTTTTATTCATATATCTTAGGTGGCGGATCAGATTCAAAATTATTTAAAACAGTTAGAGAACAAAATTCCTTATGTTATAGTATTAGTGCATCACATAACGTTATTGCTAACTTACTAATAATTAAGGTAGGAATTGATGCATGTAATTACAAAAAAACTTTAGCGCTTATAAAAAAAGAAGTAAAAAATATGGAAAAAGGTATATTTGAAGAAAAATCAATTGAACAAGTTAAATTACTTTTAAAAAATAGTTATAAAGAAATAGAAGATAGTCCCGTTAGTATTCTTTCAATGCACTTATTACATGAATATTTACAAAAAGACTTATTAGAAAAAAGATACCAGGAAATAGAAAAAGTAGATAAACAAATGATAATAAATGTCAGCAATAAAATTCATCTTGATACTATTTACCTATTAGAAGGAGTTAAAAATGAAGAAAAATAAACTAATAGGCTTAGATTTGACCGTATCATATGAAAAATTAGATAATGGTTTAAGTATTTATGTTGTTCCAGTTGAACATGTAAATGGAATTTATGCAACCTTATCAGTTAAATATGGTGCAGATGATATTGAATTTATACCACAAGACGAAAAAAAAATGAGGAAATTACCACTAGGGGTTGCGCATTTCTTAGAACATCAAATGTTTAATCAAAAAGATGGCACAGAACCTCTTGATTTTTTTAGTAAACGAGGTTGTGACTGTAATGCTAATACACGAAATAATAAAACAACATATTTGTTTTCTGGCGTTAATGCTTTAGAAGAAAACTTAAATAAATTATTAGATTTTGTTTTTGAGCCTTATTTTACTGATGAATCAGTTTTAAAAGAAAAGGGAATAATTATTCAAGAAATTGGCATGTATGCGGATGATCCATATAGTAAAATTTTTAACCAATCACTTGCCAACACTTTTATTGAAAATCCAATAAAAAACCCAGTTATAGGCAATATAGATAGTGTAAAATCAATAAAAAAAGAGGATTTATATACTTGTTATAATACTTTTTATCAACCAAGTAATATGTTTTTAGTAATAACAGGTAATGTTATACCAGAAGAAATCATTAAAATAACAAAAGAAAATATGCAAAACAAAACATTTCCTAAATGTAAAGAAGTAACAAAAAAAATATATAATGAACCAGATAAAGTTGTTAAAGACAAACAAATACTGCAAATGAAAGTAAGTAAGAAAAAATTATGTATCAATTATAAAATAAATGTAAGTAAACTTAAAAATATTAAAAGACATGAAATAATTCTCTATTTATCATTTATTTTCGATACAAAATTAGGTTCAGTTTCTACCTTTTTATCACAATTAAAAAAAGAAGATTTAATTACGGAAAATTTTTATATATCATATGTAGAAACGGATATACATATCTTATTTTCAATCCAATCTGAAACAAATGATCCGGAAACTTTAACTAAAAGAGTAGAAAAAGAATTAAAAAATTTAAAAATAGCCGAAACAGAATTAGAACGCCGAAAAAAGGTATTGTTAAGTTATCAAGTATTAGGTAGTGAAAGTATCTACCGAGTAAATAATAAAATAATGGATAATGTAACAAAATTTGGGCAAATATTATACAGTGCTTATGATGATATTAAAAAATTAAACATTAAACAGTTTAATTATTTGATTAATAATATTAATTTTAATAATAAAAGTGTTTTAATTATTGAACCATTAAATGATTTGCAAAAAAAATAAAAATATGATAATATTATTATACATAAAGGAGGCTATATAATGACAATTTTATTGATTATAATATCAATTATACTAATTACATTAGTTTTATTACAAAGCGGGAAAGCCCAAAGTGCTTCTAATATTATTAGCGGCGGTAATGACGCTTTATTTGCTAACCGAAAAGAAAGAGGAGGCGAATTATTTATTAGTCGCTTAACCTTTGGTTTTGGGGTAGTATTTTTTATTATTTGCATGGTTATGAGTGTTATTTAACTAATTTTACATTAAAAGTGTCAAGTATTTAAAAAAAGTTTGTTATTATTCTTTTTTTTTGGTAAACTAATATTAAGGAGAGTGAATATGAAAAAATCTATTAAAATTATACTGTCAATTATAATGCTTTTTAGTTTAACAACAATTGGAAGTATTCAAGCCATGAAAGTAGAATGTCCCCGACAAATTCATCAATTTTATTTTATTTATCCACCATTAAATAATATGCAATGTGGTAATAGCAATGTTAATCCAGCTGTTCAAACAGCTTGTGATGATGTTAGTAAAGATTTTGAAAATAACCAGGCAATATTAAAAGAACAAATGAAAAATGGGGAAACAACGACGTTTAGTACTATATTTAATAAAACAACATTAAAAGATAGTGCTGTAGCTATTTTTGTTGAACCGAAAGCGGAAACAAATTTTACTAAAGATGATTATTATATGGTTTTTGATGCCAATGTTAATAAAAATAGTCTTACCGAAGCTGATATTAAGGGTATTTATACCGTTGATAATAATGGAATTATAATCACACAAAATGAACAAGGTTTAGATGTTACCCATCATATGCATGGCAGTTGGAGTGGTGAAGGTTTTAATGAAAATGATGATTCCATCTTTGTTCAAATGAAAAAATATTATGATACCTTAGATAAGCCTAATAAAATTGCCTTTCGTGAAAAAACTGTAAATGACTTACTTAATGCACAACTACCTAGTACAGCAATAGTTGGTGTTGGTAGTGATGCTCAAAATTTTTCGATATTAACCGATAAAAATTATAATAATATTTTTGATAATCCATCAAAAGTAGCTATTCAAAGAGTTGTAACGCCGTCTGATAAAACAACACCAATGATTTATCCAGACAGTGCAACAGGAAAAACAAATCATATAACATATATAACTCCAGCAAAAGTTTTAGTAGAAATAGCTGATAATTGTCCACCTAAAAAAACAGAACTAACATGTGAGGAAGTTAAAGGGCAATATGATTTATGTTATAAAGAAAAAGTTTGTACACCTGACATTTTAGCAGCATATGAAAAATGTAATCCGGTAGAAAAAGCAGTAAATCCGAAAACAGCAGATTTAAATATAGTTTTAATTTGCTTAGTAATGGCAGGAGCAGCTGTACTAGGTGTAAATGTTTATCGTCAAAGAAAAGAAATAAAATAGTCAAAAAAGCTACATAAAATGTAGCTTTTTTTAATAAATAAATTAACAAATAATGTCAATATCAAATGAAAATATAATAAAAAAATATTAAATATTAATAGAAAATTTTAAGCATATACATTACTTGTGTGTGCTTTTTCCATGTATCTTTTAAAAGAAGCAAGTTTCCAAGGA
>JAVWOV010000038.1:2116-9200 GCA_036636255.1 Bacilli bacterium | reverse complement strand
ATGCAAAATATTATAATAAATATACAACAGACTCTATGTTAACAGCATGTGGAGGTGGCAAATGTTTAGGCAACTCATTAGTAGAAACAAATAATTGGTATGGAGATTTAAACTACTTCGCCGACGCTAGCTACCCCTGGTTTGTCCGCGCTGGGTTATTTTACGATACTGCAGGGTCTGGGTTGTTCGGTTTCGACACCGACGACGGTTCTGCGGACAGCCCCATGTCGTTTCGGGTTGCGTTTGGGTTTGCCCAATGATTGAGCAAAGCTCAATCTTGCTCTAAAAACGAGGCAAAGTAAAAGAAAAAAACTTAATATAAGCAAAAACAACGTTAAAAAAGAAGACCGTTCCCTTTTGCCCACTTTTTAGCAAAAGGGAACAAAAAATCGTGGGAAAAGCATAAATTAAGAGATAACGATAAAAAAAACAAGAGTAAAACTTTAACCGTGAAGTAATAAGGGTTAAAAAAGAATAAAAAGCGAAGATGGTTTCTTTTCTTCATATAAGGAAAAGAAACCCAAAAATAATATTAAAAATGTCAATTAATAGTAGAAAAGAGGTGTTTTATGGAAAAAAGAATTATAGCCAATATGAAATCATTAGGTATTGATATGATTAATGCATCTGGTAATGGGCATCCCGGGATTGTCCTAGGAGCAGCTAGTATTATGTATACTTTGTATGCTAAACATTTAAATATTAATCCTCATGATCCTTATTGGGTTAATCGTGATCGTTTTGTTTTATCAGCTGGCCATGGATCAGCCTTACTATATGCTAATTTATTTTTAGCTGGTTTTGATTTATCAAAAGAAGATCTTAAAAATTTTAGAAGAATTGGTTATAAAACACCAGGTCATCCCGAATATAATATAACTCCTGGTGTTGATGTTTCAACCGGCCCTTTAGGTCAAGGAATTGCTTCAGCTGTTGGTATGGCAGTAGCTGCTAAAATGTTAAAAGAGAAACACCAATTTTCAAAAGAAATGCACAATGAACGTGATCGTTTTTTAATTGACTACAATATTTATGTTTTATGTGGTGATGGAGATTTAATGGAAGGTATTAGTTACGAAGCAGCATCATTAGCCGGAACACTTAATTTAGATAATCTGATTATTTTATATGATTCCAATCATGTTAGTTTAGATGGTGATACATCTAATACATTTGTAGAAAATGTATTAGATCGTTTTAAAGCGATGGGATGGGATACTTATTTAGTTAATGATGGCAATGATATTAACGATATTGATCATCAAATAACACGGGCTAAAAAATCCTTACGTCCTTCTTTTATTGAAATTAAAACAACAATTGGCGATGGTTCTTTATTAGCTGGTAGTAATACTGTTCACGGTAAACCCCTTAGTGATGAGGATATTTTACAATTAAAAAACAAATTACAAATAAGTAATACTCCTTTTTATATTGATGAAGAAGCAAAATCTTTATTTAGAGCACAAATTGCTGATCATAGTAACTTAAAATATAATGAATGGGTTACTAATTACCGCGAATATGTTAAAGATTGTTTAAATGGCGACGATAGTACTTTACAATATTTATTTAGCTCAGGCATTAAAACTAATATTTTAAATTTTCCTTGGCATTTTGCCGATGCTGCTTTACGTGATGTTAATGGTTCTATTTTAACTGAAATTGGTAATAGATTATCATCAATTGTTGTTGGCAGTGCTGATTTAAGCAGCTCAACAAAAACTTATATTACCGGACTCGGTGACTTTAAAGAAGGCAACTATAATGGTCGTAACATTTGGTTTGGCGTTAGAGAAGGCGCAATGGGAGCTATTTTAAATGGTTTAGCTTTGTCTAAATTAAGACCAATAGGTACTACCTTTTTATCATTTGCCGATTATATGAAGCCGGCTATCAGAATGGCTGCATTAATGAAATTACCGGTTACTTACATTTTCACCCATGATTCAGTAGCAATTGGTGCCGACGGCCCAACCCATCAACCAGTTGAACAACTTGCAATGTTAAGAACTATTCCTAATTTAAATGTTTATAGACCAGCGGATGGTAATGAAATTGTTGGTTGTTATAACGAAATATTAAATTCAAACTTTAATCCTAGTGCCCTTATTATTTCTAAAGAAAAACTTGATATATTACCAACTAGTGATAAATTATTAGTTAGTCGTGGTGCTTATATAATTAGAAAAGAAAAAGATGTTTTAAGTGCAATTATTATAGCTACAGGTTCAGAAGTTAAAACAGCCTATAACATTGCTAACAGTCTTTTTGCCGAAGCAAAAATAGATATTAGAGTTGTCAGCATGCCTGTAATGGAACTTTATTTAAAACAAGATAAAGCATATCAGCAATTTTTATTACCCAAAGGAGTTAAAACATTTGTTATCGAAGCCGGCAGTGCTAGTGTTTGGCATCAATTTGTTTATGATAACAAATATATTCTTACCATTGATCAGTTTGGCGTAAGTGGAACTAAAGATGAAGTTTTAAAAGCCCTTAATTTTGACTATGAACAATTAAAAAAACGTATTTTTGATTTGCTTAATTGACAAAATTTTTATATTTAATATGATACGATTAAATAGGTGATGCTATGCATATCTATTATTTATTCCATATAAATCCAGATGTTTTTGATATTCATTTTAACGACGGTTATATTTTATATAAAACATTAGAAAATATATATAATTTAGATGCTAAAAATTTTGAATACGGTATATCCTTATATAATCAATTATGTACAATATTTAACATAGAAATTTTAGAAAAATTTTTAGCCAATAAATATGATTCTAAAATCAAAAAAACACACCATGTTTATATTTTAAATAATGATTATATTGGTGAAACTACCTTTTTAAAAATTGGACCATCCCGAATTTATATTAAATCCAATATTAATTTACCAAGTATTATCCGTGATTTTGCCTTTTATAACCAAAAAATTTTCGTCTGTGATTTTACTAATTCTTATTTTTTTTGGTTAAGTGGTAAATATAATATAATATAATATTTTAGGGTTGTAAAACATTAATAAATTTAGTAAAATATATAAAGGAGGTTATGTTTATGGAATGGATACCATTTTTATTGGATTTAGTTAAAGTAATTGGAGGATTAATAGTTGGAGGAATTGCTGGTTTTTTTATTGCTCGTAATTATATGAAAAAATATATGAAAAAAAATCCACCAATTAATGAACAAATGATTAAGACAATGATGACACAAATGGGGCGTACGCCTAGCCAAAAGCAAGTTAATCAAATGATGAAAGCAATGTCTAAACAAATGGAATAGACACGGCTTTTTCTTTTTAAGGAGACCAACTATGAATAGTCAATAGTTTTTAGTAAAAATTTTAAAAAATTAATTTAATAAATAATTGTACAGCAATGCACCGTAATGTGAGGTTACGGTTAGTTTCTTTATTGTCAATGAAGACATGAAAATAAACAAAGTTTTTTGAAAAATATTATTTATTCAATGTTAAAAGATTTATTGTCAGATAACATTTTGAATATCATTCTAACTAGTTTACTAGCACAGTGACCAAGAGAATTGTAATGAGATTTACCTTGAGAACATTTTTGGGTATAATAATCATTGAAAGTTTTAGTGTTTAAACGAACATTATTAACAGCTAAAATAAGAGCATAACGAAGTAGTGAAGAACCTTGTTTACTCATTCTAGTTGTTTTGGTGTTAAAGTTGTCGGATTGTTTAATGGTAGAATTCAGTCTTGCATAAGCTATAACTTTCGAAGAATTTTTAAAGCGATTAATGTTTCCAAGTTCACTGATAATGATACAGCAGTAGTGTTGGCAATACCAGGAATAGAAGTAATAACATTATCGCTTTTTTACATATAGTTATTAATTTTAGTTTCAATCTCATTAATTTTTTTAGAATACAATTTAATCTGTTTAATAGTTAATCTAATTTGAATAGATAATGCCGGATTATTGATACCAATAGAAGTTTTGGCTATTTGTTTTAACTCAGTAGCTCTATTTTTATTATATTTACCTTTAGAGGCTTTAATAAGAATATTAGATAGTTAAATTACAATTAGCAATATCAGTTGGATTAGAATATTGTTTTAAAAGTTGATAAGAAGTATTGATATGTAAATTATTTTTAAAAAATGAATTTAGTTCTGGAAATAGCTGATCAACATAAGTAGCAAGTTGAATTTTTGATTTAGTACACATAGTCATTAAATTATGACGATATCTGCATAATGATTTAAGTTCAATTATTTCTACATCATAATTAGTTAATAAAGTATAACAATTCATCATTAAAGTTTTGACAATTAAAACACTATCAACCTTATCATTTTTAACTTTTCTAATATTAGTTTTTCTTAAAGTAGCAGTTTGGATAGGATTAATAATACCTATTTTAAAGTCTTTCTTCAAGAAAAAGTAAATTAGATTATTACCATAATGAGCAGTATATTCTAGTCCAATTAATAATTTATCTTTATCATAATTTAAATTTTTTTGATAAAGAAGATTGAATCTATCTTGATTATTTTTAACTAAGAACGGTTCATAAAAAAACCTCACGATAAAATATTTTGATATAGTCGCTCCACCAGTTTTATTTTTTATAGCCTTGCTTGTTATAAGAAGGCACATAAAGTGCCTCAACTAACCAATAAGTAAATAAAAATAAAACTGTGGTCATATTCTCCTTAAAGTAGTCTAAGCCATAAGGAGCATAAACAATTAATAGTTATCAAAGTATATTATATATAAAATATGGGAGAAAATCAAAAGAAGGAATATGATAATATACTAGTCAGTGATAAATACAAAATCTCTCTTGTAACTGACTATATATATCATACAATGACGATATGAAACCAATTATTGGAATTGTTATGCGCCCAGAACTAAGTTCTGGTAAAAAGCCTATTATGTATACTTATAAGGTAATTAGTACTGCAATTATTAAATGTGGAGGGATTCCATTAGGAATTGAACCAACTGAAACCCAAAAATATTTTGGTAAAAACCTTTTTGACACTTTTAAAATGAGTACAGAAAACTTTTTAGATACAAAACAAATAATTGATTTATGTGATGGTATTATTTGTCAAGGTGGCGATGATTTTTATGATTATGACTTAAAAATTATTAAATATTGCTATGATAATGATATTCCTTTATTAGGCATTTGCTTAGGTTGTCAGGCAATGGGATATTTATTTAAAGGTGAAGTAAAGCGCTTAGACCATTTAGAACATGATTGTCCGGGGCATAAGTATAGTCACCGTGTTGTTTTAAATAAAGATTCAAAGTTATATGATATTTTAAAAGTTAGCTCTTTTATGGTTAATAGTCGGCATCGGGATTATATTGTTAAGACGGATTTAGATGTTAGTTGTTTTAGTGATGATTTTTTAATCGAGGCAGTTGAGGATAAGCATAAAAAGTTTTTTATTGGGGTTCAGTGGCACCCAGAAGTCATGATTGAATATGATATGTTAATGAAATCTTTATTGATATATTTCATTAATATTTGTTTAAAGGATGATTTTTATGATGGTGCGGGAACTGATCAGAATTGTTAAGGGTGAATTATTATGTGGAACAAATGTTCTTTTTAATGATATTATAACGGATACGAGGAAGGATTGCTTAGATAATTTATTTATTGCGTTAAAGGGAAAAAGTGATGATGGTAATTTATACATTAAACAAGCAATTAGTAAGGGTTGTAAAGTTATTATGACAGAGGATGATAAAGTTTATGATGTTGCGGTAGTCCGAGTTAAAAATTGTTATGAGAGTTTATTTCTGTTAGGTGATTTTTACCGAACAAAATATGATATTCCCTTAATTGGTATTACTGGTAGTGTTGGCAAGACAATGACAAAGGATTTAATAGGTAATATTTTAAGTAAAAAGTATTGTGTATTAAAGAGTGCGGGGAATTATAATAATCATATCGGGGTTCCCAAAACATTATTTAAGTTGCATGATAAACATCAATTAATTGTATGTGAAATGGGGATGAATCATTTCCATGAAATTGCTAGGTTGTCTAAAGTATGTCGCCCTTGGGTAGGGGTTATTACTAATATTGGAACAGCCCATATTGGCAATTTGGGTTCAAAAAAAAACATTTTACAGGCTAAGATGGAAATTACTAGCGGTCTTTCTAATGGCCCTTTAGTGGTTAATGGGGATGATAATTTACTTAAACGAGTTGATTATTTTAATTTAATTAAATGTGGAGTTAAACGAGGTAATGATTTTAAGGCTTTTAATATTGTTTCAGATATTTATCGTACTACTTTTGATGTTTTAATTAATGGTAAACGCGTTTCTTTTGTTTTTAATATGGGTGGCGAATATTTATTAATGGATGTATTATTGGCAATACAAGTGGGTTTACTATTTAATGTAGCTATTGAGGATATAAAAAATAGTGTAGCTAATTTTAAGGTTGCTTTAAGGCGGATGGCGGTTGTTTCGCTTAGTAATCATAATGTTTTAATTGATGATTGTTATAATGCTAGTTATGAAGCAATTATGGGAGGACTTTCATTGGTTAAGAAAAGTTCTTTATCTAAGGTGATTATTTTGGGTAATATTTTGGAATTAGGCAAGTATAGTGAGCGGATTCATAAAAAGATTGTTAAGAATTTTAAAAAAACTCCCAATAGTTTACTTTTGTTAGTTGGTAATAATTTTAAAAATATTCAAAATAAGAATGTAAAGCGTTTTGAAAATAACCAGCAACTTATC
This sequence comes from Bacilli bacterium, assembly GCA_036636255.1. Taxonomy (GTDB): domain Bacteria; phylum Bacillota_I; class Bacilli_A; order RF39; family UBA660; genus CALVXC01. The sequence goes on along the minus strand of JAVWOV010000038.1, from coordinate 2,433 downwards.
TTATACTTAAAAAAATTAGATTTTTCTAAGACATTATTTTATATTAAAGGTTCAAGAGCAATGCATTTAGAGGAAATTGTTACATTTATTAAACAAAAAGTATAAAAAACACATAATTATTTATGTGTTTTTATAAGTTTTTATTTTATCCTCTGGCTTGACTTTAAATCAGGTTCGTTGTTAAATTCTAGTTTTTTGATAGTACTCATACTAATTAAATTATTTATAATTTGATTTAAATATATATAGTGACTGCTATTATTTAAATTTGATTGTATTTTTATTGTTTCAACAAAAAAGATTTTATTTTCTTCTTT
>JAVWOV010000038.1:0-2091 GCA_036636255.1 Bacilli bacterium | reverse complement strand
AGTATTTCCCATATAAATAGGATTGACGGTATCTAAAACGATTTTTTCTAATTCTAGAGGGTTTATAATTTTATTGTATAATTCTTCTGTTTCTTTAAAAGTAGTAGTTTTATTAAATTTTTTAGCATATTATATAGTTTCAATCGTTTTCATAAAACCATTCTTTTTCATGGTTAAATATTATAAAATTTTTGTTTATTAAGGGAAAATAACAAAAAAACCATAATTTTTAGTTATGATTTTTATATTTGGTAAGGAGTTTTTATATAGGTATTACCTTTTTTTTGTTCAACTAATAACGTACTTTTTTCTAGTGTTTTGGTTGTATGTAGGATTATTAAATTATTTATAATATGTGGTAATACGTCGTTTTCACCAGGAGAAATATCGGCATTTTTATATCCATAAGTGATGTTAATTTGTTTTCTTAATGTCATTATTTTCTTTAAAATGATATTGTGTAGTTTTATTGTTAATTTATCATTTTTATCAATTAATAATAGTTGTTTAATATCACGAACAAAAATGATTATGTTATTTAAACAATTTGCATCATAGTTTTCTAAATGTTCTTTAACTTGGGTATTAAAATCTTTAGTATCACCAGGTTTATCAGTAAATAAGGCTCCCGCAATGAAAAATGCTTGTTCGTTTTTAGAATAAGTTACTCCAGGGTAAATTTTGGTACCTGCTTCTATTATTTGATTTGAATAAGCATTTCCGCGAGAACTGTTTAATAAATTTTCTTTGGTTGATTTGGATATTTCACTAACATAAGTAATATCATATTCACCAGTGATATTATTTTTATGTATTCGAAATGTTTTTTTGAATGGAGCGTCACCATAAGCTTTTCCTTCTTCTTTATATGCTAATAGATTTTCCCATTCTGATGGGTTGTTTAAAGCAATATTTTCTAATTCTATAGAATTTATAATTTGATTATATAATTGCTTTATTTTTTCGATTTGGGTTTGGTTATTTAATTCCATAAAACACTTCCTTTTCATGGTTAAATATTATAACATTTTTCTTTGTTTTGTCAAATCGGTTGAAATGATTAATAATTTCAGTTATAATTATGTTGGTGATATAAGTGAAAATTAAATATGAATTGATAAAAAAATCTAATGAAACTAAGGCTAGAACTGGTATTTTACATACTAATCATGGTAGTTTTAAGACGCCTATGTTTATGCCGGTTGGGACCTTAGCTAATGTTAAAACATTAACAGCGGAGGAGCTAAAAGCAATTAACTGTGGGGTTATACTTGCTAATACTTATCATTTATGGTTAAGGCCTGGCGAGAATATTGTTGCTTTAGCCGGTGGTTTACATAAGTTTATGAATTACGATGGGCCTATTTTAACGGATAGTGGAGGTTTTCAAGTTTTTTCTTTGGCTAAAAAGAAAGATATTACAGAAGAGGGTGTCCATTTTAAAAGTCATATTGATGGTTCAAAGTTGTTTTTAACACCAGAACTTTCAATTGGTATTCAAAATAAGCTTGATAGTGATATTGCGATGAGTTTTGATGAGTGCCCGCCGTTTCCGGTTACTAGGGAGTACATGACCGATAGTGTTGATCGAACTTTAAGATGGGCTTTAAGGGGTAAGAATGTTCATGATAATCACCATCAGTCCTTGTTTGGTATTGTACAAGGTGGCGAGTATGCTGATTTAAGGCGCTACAGTGCTTTAAAAACAGTAGAAATTGGGTTTGATGGTTATGCTATTGGTGGTACTAGTGTTGGCGAGGGTAAGGATACAATGTATAATATGATTGATTATGCTATTGACTATTTACCTACTTCTAAAGTTAGATATTTGATGGGAGTTGGTGATCCTATAGATATTATTGAAGGTGTTATTAGAGGTGTTGATATGTTTGACTGTGTTTTACCAACTCGTTTAGCCCGTCATGGGAATGCTTTTACCAAAAAGGGAAAAATAAATATTCGTAATGCTAAATATAAAGATGATTTTGAAGCACTTGATGAATGTGATTGTTATACTTGTAAAAATTATTCTAGGGCTTATATTAGACATTTGATTATTTGTAATGAAACTTTAGGTGGCAGATTATTATC
>JAVWOV010000037.1:0-9355 GCA_036636255.1 Bacilli bacterium | reverse complement strand
CTACAGCCCCACTAGCTTTATTATTTAAAATAGGTGTTTCAATTTCATAATAATTTAAATTATCTAAGTAATTTCTTAATTCCTTAATAAATTTAATTCTTATTAAAAATCTTTTTCGCGTTTCTTCATTCATAATTAAATCAACATAGCGATGACGATAACAAAGTTCCGCATCAGTTAAACCATGAAATTTCTCTGGTAAAGGTTTTAAAGCTTTACCCAAAAATTGAAATTCATTTGCACGAAGCGTTTTTTCACCCGTATGTGTTGTAAATATTTCACCCCTAGCACCAATAAAATCACCTAAATCAAAATTTTCTTTAAAAAAAGTATAATTTTCTTCACCAACTAAATCAAATTTAATAGATATTTGTAAATCAGCTTCAATATCACGTATTTTTATAAAACTTAATTTACCCATTTTTCGCATAAAAACAATTCGGCCAGCAACCATCACATCCTTCGTTTCATCTTCTAATTGGGTGCTTTCTTTTAAAGAATGCGTTATGATAAACCTTTCTGGATAAGGATTTGTTACCTTTTTTATATTAGCTATTTTGTTTCTTCTAACTATTTCTTGTTCAGTTAATTCTTTCATTTTTCCACCTCTATTACTTTCGTTTTGACAATCAAATCATGAATACCTTTTTTATTAGCTCGGTTTAATATCATAAAACCACTCGTTATAATAATAATCATTTGCATAAATGATAATATACTAATAGTTAAATAATAATTTTGACTAGGCAATAAATATACCAATAACATTGTTATTAACATATAACCTAAACCCGTAATTATCATACTTCTAATTAATAAAGTATTAATAGTAACAGCCTGATTATTATTATTTACTATTTTTATTTGCATTTTCTTTTTACCCATTGTTTGACCTTGATGATAATAAGGCCAAATAACAAAATAACCTATCATTAGTATAGCTGTTATTAGATAAAAAATAATTTGCTGTTGATCCAAATCTTTGATTATTTCAGCACTCCCGTTAAAATATTGTGTATATTTAATATCATGCTTTAAATAATTATTTTGAATAGTAGTTAGTTCTTGATTTAATACTTTAACATTATCATTTATGGGAATAAACAAACTAATAATAGTAGCAATAATAATCAAAAAAACACAATCTAATAAATAAGCCAATAAACGTTTTTTAAAACTAGCATTCATGATTCCCCTCCATTACTTTATTATTTTCTGCTAAAAATTGATCTAATAATTTATTAATTTCCTTCAAACTAGTTGTTTTAAAAATTTCCTGCCTTACATTTGTACTATATGAAACACCTTTTAAATACCAACTTATATGACTTCTTATTTCTAACAAAGCTTTTTTTTCACTTTTAATTTCACATAAATAATTGATATGTTTTTTTATCATAGTTATTTTTTGTTTTAAAGTTATAGTAGTTGGAAGAATATTGTTTTCTAAATAATCCTTAGTTTGTTTTATAAGCCAAGGATTACCTAATGAAGCTCGACCAATCATAACAGCATCACACGCCGTTTCATCCAACATTCTTTGTGCATCATAACATGTTTTTATATCACCATTACCTATAACAGGAATAGTAACATTTTGTTTAACTTTTTTAATAATTTGCCAATCAGCATTCCCTTGATAACCTTGAGCTCTTGTACGGGGATGAATAGTTATTGCTTTAGCACCAGCTTCTTCACATATTTTAGCTATTTGAACCGCATTTATACTTTCTTTATTCCACCCACTTCTAATTTTAACAGTTATAGGAATTGGCACCGCAGCAACAACAGCAGCAACAATTTTTTTAACTTTTTCCGGATTTTTTAAAAGAGCACTACCAGCTTGCGCTCTTAAAGCTACTTTAGGTACAGGACAACCCATATTAATATCAATAATATCAGGTTTCATTGTTTCATAAATGAAAGTAGCAGCTTGAACAAATGTTTTTTCATCGCTGCCAAATATTTGCTGACTAATTGGTCGTTCATAATCCGTCATATAAAGCATATCAATAGTTTTTTTACTACCATAACTAATAGCTTTATCACTAACCATTTCACTTACAATTAAACCACAACCCATTTGTTTTATAATTGTTCTAAAAGCACAATTACATATACCAGCCATTGGCGCTAATACTACCTTATTCGCTATCTTGACATTACCAATTTGCCACATAAAATCACCTTTTCAATTATACCTAAATTAAGTATTTATTTCAACTTTTTCTATTAAACTTTCACCAGTCATAGACACAGGCTTTTTTATTTTCATTAGTTCCAATATCGTTGGTGCAATATCCGCTAGTTTACCATCTTTTAAAGCTATATTCCTATTGATAATAAAGGGTACTTTACTCATAGTATGACTTGTTATTATGTTATTATCGTTAAACATATATTCACTATTACCATGATCAGCAGTAATAACCAACAAACCATTAATAGCTGTTATTTTTTGATAAATTTTTGCTAAACATTGATCTATCACTTCAATTGCTCGAATCGTAGCCAGCATATTACCCGTATGACCCACCATATCACCATTAGCAAAATTTAAAACAATGAAATCATATTTTTCCATTTTTTTTAATAAAATATCCGTTATTTGATAAGCACCCATAGCAGGATCAAGATCATAAGTAGCTACTTTAGAAGAGGGAATTAATATTTCATCACAGTTTTTTAATTGTTTCTTTAAACCCCCATTAAAAAAATAAGTTACATGAGCATATTTTTCAGTTTCAGCGATTCTTAATTGCGACAATCCTTTTATACTAAGATATTCCCCTAAAGTATTTTTTAAATTATCCAGTTTAAAAGCTGACTTAGATATTACTTCTTCACTAACAGGAAACATAGTTGTCAATTTTAAATTAGTTATCCTCTTAGTAGCAAATTGATGAAAACAAGGATTTGTTAAGGCTCCAAACAATTCTCTTAAACGATCTGGGCGGAAATTAAATACTAATAAACCATCATTATCATTAATAGTTGAATTTTCAACTAAAATAGCCGGAGCAATAAATTCATCAGTAATATTTTTTTTATAATTAGTACTTATTACTTCCTGATAATTATTATAATGTTCTCCCTTATTATAAACTATTGCATCATAAGCTTTTCTTAATCTTTCTGGACGATTATCACGATCCATAGCATAATAACGACCAGAAATAGTAGCTATTTGACCTATTTTTAAATCTTTTATTTTTTCATTTAATTGATCTAAATATTTTATTGCACCTCGTTGTAAAGTGTCGCGACCATCTAAAAACATATGTAAATAAATTTGTTTAATATTTTCCTCTTTAGCCATATCCAATAAACTTAATAAATGATTAATATGCGAATGAATTCCACCATCACTTAAAAGACCAAAAATATGTAATTGAGAATTATTTTTTTTAACATGATCCATAACCTCTAAAATAGCTTGATTTTTAAAAAAAGATTTATCTTTTATTTTTTCATTTATTAATTGCAATGGTTGATAAACAATTCGACCTGCTCCGATATTCATATGCCCCACTTCACTATTACCCATTTGTCCAATTGGTAATCCCACTTCTTGCTCAGCAGCTTTTAAAAGACAATGAGAATAATTAGACCATAAATAATCTAAAGTTGGTTTATTTGCCTGTTTAAAAGCATTGCCTACAATTTCTTTCCTAATGCCAACACCGTCTAAAATAATTAATATAGTTGGTTTCATAATGTCACCTCTGTTATCATTTTATCATATTTTTTAAAAAAACTCTAACTTAAAGTTAAAGTTTATTGTTCACTACGTTCATAACTAAGCCAGTATAAATTTTCGTCATCCGTAATAGTAAAAATATATTGATAAGAATTTTTTAAATAATAGTCAAAATTATTTCCTTCACTACTTTGTGGCATAAAATTTTTACCATCGTCCGATAATTTAAAATCAGTTATTTCTACCTTATCTTTTAAATCTTTATAAACATTACCCTTACTATCCCGAAAAACAGCATTACCATAAACAATTAATTTTTTGTTTTTTCTTTCTATCCGCGTTATTTTTGTTACCACGTCAGGTAATGGTTCCGTTAATGCTAATGGTTTAGTATAATAAGCAGCATTTTCCGCACTATAGATCAAAACACTAGATGGACAAATTTGATCATAAATCAAAGTAGTACCCATCGGTTCTAAAGGATCAATTTTAAAATCAATATTAAATAAAACTTTTAAATTACTAAGTATTTGTTTTTCACTATAAGCTTTATATTGTTCATTTGAAGTAGTAACTGTAGTATCAGAAGATCCTAAACCAAAACATATTTTTTCTACCTTAGTAAGTGTATTAAAATCAACTATCTTACTTTTTTGAAGAAAATATATTTTCTGTCCATATTTATTTTCAATTCTTTGAACTAATTCTTTACCCTCCGCCTTAGTTAAATCAATAGTAGTAGTTTCTTCTTTAATTGGTTTGATTACTTCTTTTTTATTAATAAAATGATTAATAGTTAAACAGCTTCCAACAACAATTAAAATAGTTGTACATAACAATATAAGGCTCACAACAATCTTCTCTTTTAAACTTGGTATATGTTCTTTTTCCATAAATCACTTCTCTTTTCTAATTAAGTATACCATATATATTAAATAAAATGAAAGCTTATTATCATTTTTTTATATTTTTTTTAAAATTATAATTTTTCAATGAACAACAGAAAAAATAAGGTTATCATTTACCTTACTTTATGAAAATCTAAACGTAATTTATCAGCAATAGTTACAACAAATTCAGAATTAGTTGGTTTAGCCTTATCAATATCAACACTATGGCCAAATATTTCCTCCATAGTCTTCCAATTACCCCGGTTCCAACTTACCTCAATAGCATGACGAATAGCTCGTTCAACACGGGATACGGTTGTATCATATTTATCAGCCAATTCAGGATATAATTCTTTAGTTATTCCACCAATTGTTTCAGGTCTTTCAAATATAATACCAATCCCTTCTCTTATATATTGGTATCCTTTTATATGAGACGGTATACCCAGTTCATGTAAAATTTTAGTAATCGATATTTGTAAATTACTGTGTTGAAAATCAATATTTTTATTATCATTTTTTTTACTTAATTCAAGTATTCTTTTTTCTAAATCAACTAAATCAAAAGGTTTTAATATAAAATAATTCACCCCAAATTCAGAAACTTTTCTAATTACTTCACTAGCATTATAACTAGTAGCAACAATGATTTTTTTATTTATTTTCAATCTTTTCATTTCCTCTAATACATACATACCATCTTTTTTAGGCATAATTAGATCTAAAATAATTACATCATAACATTCCGCTTTTTCACTTATTATTTTAATACCTTCCTCACCATCAAAAGCAGTTAAACTAATATCAATTTTGTTATTATCTTTAAAATATTCTTTGACCATTCCTATTAAATTTTCGTTGTCATCAATCATAAGTACTTTTACTGTTTTCATTTTTTTCTCCCTCTACTTTTTTGTACTGCTGTCTATAATACAAGTATACTACATTTTGCTTTATTTTTACTAGAGTTTAATTTAGCTAGTTTTGTCGAAAATTGTCATTTTTAGTCAAAAAAAGTCACTTGTTTAAAGCAACTTCAATTATTTTTAAAAATTGATTGGCATCAGTTGAGGCATTACCTATTAAGTACCCATCCACGCCTTTGATAGTATTTAATTTTTTTATATTTTTTTCATTTACACTACCACCATATAATACTTTTATTGAGGAATACTGGAAATGATTTTCAACTAACATTTTTATATATGCAATCATATCACCTATATCTTTGTTAGTGGGTGTTTGATTAGTACCAATAGCCCAGATAGGTTCATAAGCAATAATGATATTTTCTAGCTGTTTTTTATTTAGATTTCTTAAACAACTAATTATTTGTCTTTTAATAACCTTATCAGTTTTAAGCATTTTTCTTTCCTCAAGAGTTTCGCCAATACAAATAATTACTTTCATATAATTATTAACAGCAGCAATGATTTTTTTATTAATCATTTCGTCAGTTTCTTTTAAATATAATCGTCTTTCACTATGGCCTAAAATGGTGTAAGCCACCCCCATGCTGTCAACCTGTTTAGGCGATATTTCACCAGTATAAGCCCCCTGATTCGTAAGAAATGTATTTTGAATACCAACGCTATATTTTTGACACAAAAAATAAGGTATATAAATACTAGTCGGACAAATAACAACATTACGATTATCAATATTATTATTAACAATATCTAAATAACTAGATATCTCATCTAAATCTAAATTCATCTTTAGATTACCTACGATTAATTTACTCAGTTTGTTCACCTTCTAAAATCCTTATACCCGGTAACACTTTACCAGCTAATAACTCTAAAGTAGCACCACCACCAGTTGATATATAACTTATTTTATCCTTATAACCCATATTAATAATAGCACTAGCAGTATCTCCCCCTCCAATAATAGATGTAGCACCTGTTTGACTTATTATTTTAATTAATTCCTTAGTACCCTGATTAAATTTTTTGATTTCACAAGCCCCCATAGGTCCATTCCAAATAATTAATTGACTATCTTTTAAATATTGTTTAAATATTTTTAATGTATTTGGCCCTATATCTAAACACATTTCATTTTCATTTATATCGCTTATAAAACAAGTTCTTGATAGCGTTTTTTCACTTATCTCTAAACCGGTAACAACATCAATCGGTAAAATGATTTTAGTTGAATATTTTTTTAATAGTTCTTGACAAAATGTTATATTTTCTTCGTCTATTAATGATTTACCAACTTTTAATCCACTAGCATTTAAGAAAGTATTGGCCATGGCCCCACCGATTAAAAGATAATCAACTTTAGTTATCAAGTTTTTAATTACACCTATTTTGTCTTTTATTTTAGAACCTCCCAAAATAAGTATCAGTGGATGTTTAGGATTATTAATGATTGATTTAAAAACTTCTATTTCTTTTTGTAGTAAGTAACCTATTCCACTCGGTAAATTGCTAGCTATCCCAACATTTGATGCATGCTCTCGGTGACAAGTACCAAAAGCATCATTTATAAAAACATCACCTAACGAGGCCCAATACTGGCCAAGTTTTTGATTATTATTACTCTCTTTTTTATTATCTAAATCTTCAAATCTCGTATTTTCAATCAGTAAAACTTCGCCAGATTTTAATTTATCAACGGCTGCTTCTAATTTTTCCCCTCTGGTTTCATTTATAAAAATAACTTCTTGATTTAAGTACATACTTAACCTTTTAGCTACCGGTTCTAACGTGTTATTAATTTTATCTTGCTTAGTTTTAATCCGGCCTAAATGTGATAACAAAATAATTTTTGCTTGTTTTTCTATTGCATAATTTATAGTTGTTAAACTTTCCTTAATACGATAGTCATCAATTATGATACCATCCTTAATAGGAACATTAAAATCTACTCTGATAATAACTTTTTTGTTTTTCAAATCAAATTCTTTGATACTCTTTAACATTTTATTCAACCCCAAATCTTATTTTATCTATATTATAATTTTTCGTTATTTCAGTAGGTGTTAATGCTTTATCATATATTACTACTGAATAAACATTTATCGTATTATTATACCCAATTTTAATATTAGTATTCGAATTAATACTACCATATCCTGCTTCAATCGAAAATACTTTAATATTTGTTTTGTTTTTATATAATTTTATATTGTTACTATCTTTAACTACAGTTAATGTTACTTTAGGAAAATTCACACTTGGTGTATCAAAAGCAATTAATTTATATTCTTTTTCTGTACTTTTTATTGATACATACGTTGATTGAGGATTATAAATATTAGTAATTCCTATACCTTTTGTTGTATAAATAGATGATGTTGTATCATTCTTAGCTATTATAGGCATAGCTGATGCATACATATTTAAACTTTCAACAACGATTGACATTGTAAATGATAAATCAGAATTAAATAAATTAGCACTATTTTGAGCCTCAATAACATTATTGTTATTATTAAATAAAATTTTGTTATTTTGCCAATTATTAGCACTATCAAAACCAATCATAACACCATTCGCTTGACTTTTACTTAAATCCTTCCATATTTGGCTATTATTTTCTATTACCGGTTTAATATATCCATCATAATGTAACACTAAATTATCTTGAACATAACCAGTTGGACTAGCATTTATATTATTAAATTCATAATTCAAGGTACCATCAATTTGTTTGCTTACCATAACTGTATAATCAAGTGGTACCTTTTTTTCTGTTTTAGGATCTTCAACTACTTTTTTAATCAAATTATTATCAATTAAAGTCTTAATAGAAATAAAAACTTTACCTTCAGCATTTTCTAAAACCGGAAATTTATCCATGTTTTCTTGGACGTATGTCTCACTCGCCAATTCAATACTTCTTTTGAAATTTTCATATCTTTTTATTTCATTTGTTTCTAACGTACCTATTAATGATGGTACAGTCATTATTAATAATATTCCCATTATAGTAATGATACCTATTAATTCTATCATAGTAAAACCATGATTTTTTAATCTACTTTTTTTAAATAGGTTCATATCCACATCTCCCCTTATTATTAACATTTAACTTTATTATTTTAATTATAACATACATTATATTATTATGGCAATAAGTTAAGTTTTCTTTACTTTTTATTGTAATTATGTTATATTATAAATGCTAAAATATCTTTAAATTGAAGATAAAAAGGGATAAATATGGGTGTGATAAAATGAAGCAAACAATTGTATATAACAATACTCCATACGCAATTTTAGATTATATTACCCTAGGTTCTAGTAAATATGTGCTTATTATTAATAAAAGTAATAATGATTTAAAATGTTTGAAACAAACATTAGTAGATAATCAAAATACTTTTTTAGAACACAATATGGATAGATCCTTTTTAGCGTGGGAAATAAATAAAATTATTATCATAAATTGTTTTCTAAATAAAATTAAAAGCATTAGTAATAACAACCCAATAAATTATCAAAAATTAATTAGAAGTATTAAAAAGTTTGATTTTTATATTAGTGAAAGTGACTTATTATATTATGTTATGGATAATTCTCCCTATCAAATTAATCAAACAAGCATAGCAAATTTAGACCTATTTTTATCTAAAACAATAGATATTATTGATCACGATAATATAATAAACTTTCAAATAATTCCCCACATAGTTAGTAATGCACGCCCTTTAATACTTAAAAATATCATTTATAATATTTTTTATCGATTAGATTTTAACGAAACCATTTATGTTTTTACACTATCAAAAGATAAAAAAGTTTTTAGAAGT
>JAVWOV010000036.1:0-10077 GCA_036636255.1 Bacilli bacterium | reverse complement strand
GACCGGAACCGGGGTTTGCATAAACAAATGACATATATATTCTTCCTTTCTAATTGATATGATATATTGTGAATAATTATTTATTCATTATATTATATGAATAATGTTAAAAGAAAAAAGTGCGAAAGCAAGGGAAAAATAAATTAACTTTAAATAAAAAAATAACAAAAATTAATTTGTTATTTTTTAAAAATTTAACAACAAGTACAACCATTAATTTGACAATTAACGATATTTAACTTTTGTTTTAAAATATTTTCAAGAGTACTAATAGAATCTAACATATCTTGAACACTTTTATTAATACACATTAATTCATTAGCAGATATATTACCTAGTTTAATAGCTTGTTGTATTTTAGCACCCTCGGAATTAGCAATTGATGCTAGGGCTGCTTGTTCTAAAGCAACTGATGCAATTAAATCATTAATTTGTTGTTGATAATTATTTCTAAAAATTAATGTATTAGCAATGTTACTAGTATCGGTACCATTTGCACCATTTGGATTATTTTGATCAAGGGTGTATTTATAATTAACGATTGCTTTATTATTAATAGGATTAGGATTTGGCATGGATGTTACTTTAACTTGAAATGAAATACTTGCAGTAGTACCAGGCATAAGGGCATTAGTAAGATTAATTCCTGTTAATGGTGTACCAGTGAAGGGAACATTTACAGTTAAAGATCCGGGTATATAAATGGTTCCATTTGGTACTTGATCAGTAATAATTACATTGTTAAGTGGGGTATTACCAGTGTTAGTAATAGCAATATTATATGTTAATATTTGACCGATATATGAAATAGTTTGATCAACGGTTTTAATGGTATTTGTTTTAGCATTTATAACATTAGTTGTTACGGTATTACTAGTACCGTTTTTTGAAACGCCATTAGGATTGTTCGGATCAACTGTAAAAGTATATTTGACATCGGCTTTATTTAGTAGTGGATTTGTTATAGGGTTACCGTTATTAACTTTTACTTTAAACGTAATTGTTTCGGTGGTTGTTGGGGCTATTGGTGCTGTAAGGTTAATAGTACTGTTAGGGTCACCAGTAAAAGGTAAAGTAGCGGTAACTGAGCCATTGACATAGGTGGTTCCGGTAGGGATGATATCGGTTAAAACCACATTATTGGCTGAGGCGTTACCGGTATTATTTAAAGTTAAGGTATAAGTTAGGATATCACCAGGAATAGCATTAGCTTTATCAACGGTTTTTAAGAAATTACCAGGTGATGAAATGTCGGCATTATTAATAGCAGTTGTTACAATATTAGTATTAGCTGGTATACCACTTGGACCAGTTACGGTGGCTACATTATTAATTAAATTAGTTTGATTATTGGTGTTAACTTTTACTTGATAAGAAATAGTAACGGTACCATTAGCAGGTACCGTTGTAAGGGTAATTCCACTATTAGGATTAGTACCGGTATAAGGTGTACTAACTAATAAGTTACCAACATAGGTAGTACCAATTGGGGTTGCATCAGTTACTAATACATTATTAATTGCAAAATTATTAGGATTAGTACCAGTAATGGTATAAGTTAGGATATCACCAGGGATAGCATTAGCTTTATCAACGGTTTTGGTGAATTTTTCCGGAGCAGCATTAGTAATAGTATAGACAATGTTATCGCCTAGTTGAGGGGTAACATTAATTGGTAAATTACCTGTTGGGGGAACTTGACCACCAGGGGTAAGATTAGTTGCAGATGTTGCTATGGTATAATCTGTTAATGTACTAACAGAACCAGGGGCCATTGCTTCATTAATGGTATAAGTATTACCAGCAGTACCGTAAATAGTTGCAAATAAAGGTTGGATACCATTACTAGAGCCAGTTGTAAATATTTGATTGTTAGGAGTGCCGGCAATATTTAAATTAAATTGATCGGCGCTGTTAATTCTAGCTCCGATATTTTTTTTGACGGTAACGCGTGTTGTTGCAAAACCAATTGCTACGGCTTCAAGTCCGCCATTAGTAACGGCTGTAAGCGTAAGATTTTTGGGCCCTAGTGTACTTAAAACATAATCGGCTGTAAATAATTGATTTGTTCCAATAATATTAGCAGTTGTTGTTCCAATACCTGTTAATGTGGTTGGATTATTACCAATAGTAGTAAATAAATCCCAAACACCTCCATCTGTTGTAAATTTCCAAGATTCACCAATGTTAGTATTTTCAGCATCGGCAATAAGGGTTTTATAATTAGTGATTATATTACCGTTAATATCTTTAACTATGATATTACTTATCATAATAGTTCCTGGATCAGTTGTTCCGATACGATTATTTTGTAATAATACGTTGCCTAAAATTCCGGTATAACCAACATATCCAAATACACCAGCTACTGGTGACCCTAAGGCGTTAAAAACCATTGCTGAAGAAGATGGTGCGGATAAATCAAATGTAACTGTTGTTCCATCGTTTAATGTACCGGTAAGTCCTTTTATGATGTCACCAGGATTTAAAGTTAAATTTCCAAAATCAAACCACCCGATACCACCCGCACTGGGACCGGAACCGGGGTTTGCATAAACAAATGACATATATATTCTTCCTTTCTAATTGATATGATATATTGTGAATAATTATTTATTCATTATATTATATGAATAATGTTAAAAGAAAAAAGTGCGAAAGCAAGGGAAAAATAAATTAACTTTAAATAAAAAAATAACAAAAATTAATTTGTTATTTTTTAAAAATTTAACAACAAGTACAACCATTAATTTGACAATTAACGATATTTAACTTTTGTTTTAAAATATTTTCAAGAGTACTAATAGAATCTAACATATCTTGAACACTTTTATTAATACACATTAATTCATTAGCAGATATATTACCTAGTTTAATAGCTTGTTGTATTTTAGCACCCTCGGAATTAGCAATTGATGCTAGGGCTGCTTGTTCTAAAGCAACTGATGCAATTAAATCATTAATTTGTTGTTGATAATTATTTCTAAAAATTAATGTATTAGCAATGTTACTAGTATCGGTACCATTTGCACCATTTGGATTATTTTGATCAAGGGTGTATTTATAATTAACGATTGCTTTATTATTAATAGGATTAGGATTTGGCATGGATGTTACTTTAACTTGAAATGAAATACTTGCAGTAGTACCAGGCATAAGGGCATTAGTAAGATTAATTCCTGTTAATGGTGTACCAGTGAAGGGAACATTTACAGTTAAAGATCCGGGTATATAAATGGTTCCATTTGGTACTTGATCAGTAATAATTACATTGTTAAGTGGGGTATTACCAGTGTTAGTAATAGCAATATTATATGTTAATATTTGACCGATATATGAAATAGTTTGATCAACGGTTTTAATGGTATTTGTTTTAGCATTTATAACATTAGTTGTTACGGTATTACTAGTACCGTTTTTTGAAACGCCATTAGGATTGTTCGGATCAACTGTAAAAGTATATTTGACATCGGCTTTATTTAGTAGTGGATTTGTTATAGGGTTACCGTTATTAACTTTTACTTTAAACGTAATTGTTTCGGTGGTTGTTGGGGCTATTGGTGCTGTAAGGTTAATAGTACTGTTAGGGTCACCAGTAAAAGGTAAAGTAGCGGTAACTGAGCCATTGACATAGGTGGTTCCGGTAGGGATGATATCGGTTAAAACCACATTATTGGCTGAGGCGTTACCGGTATTATTTAAAGTTAAGGTATAAGTTAGGATATCACCAGGAATAGCATTAGCTTTATCAACGGTTTTTAAGAAATTACCAGGTGATGAAATGTCGGCATTATTAATAGCAGTTGTTACAATATTAGTATTAGCTGGTATACCACTTGGACCAGTTACGGTGGCTACATTATTAATTAAATTAGTTTGATTATTGGTGTTAACTTTTACTTGATAAGAAATAGTAACGGTACCATTAGCAGGTACCGTTGTAAGGGTAATTCCACTATTAGGATTAGTACCGGTATAAGGTGTACTAACTAATAAGTTACCAACATAGGTAGTACCAATTGGGGTTGCATCAGTTACTAATACATTATTAATTGCAAAATTATTAGGATTAGTACCAGTAATGGTATAAGTTAGGATATCACCAGGGATAGCATTAGCTTTATCAACGGTTTTGGTGAATTTTTCCGGAGCAGCATTAGTAATAGTATAGACAATGTTATCGCCTAGTTGAGGGGTAACATTAATTGGTAAATTACCTGTTGGGGGAACTTGACCACCAGGGGTAAGATTAGTTGCAGATGTTGCTATGGTATAATCTGTTAATGTACTAACAGAACCAGGGGCCATTGCTTCATTAATGGTATAAGTATTACCAGCAGTACCGTAAATAGTTGCAAATAAAGGTTGGATACCATTACTAGAGCCAGTTGTAAATATTTGATTGTTAGGAGTGCCGGCAATATTTAAATTAAATTGATCGGCGCTGTTAATTCTAGCTCCGATATTTTTTTTGACGGTAACGCGTGTTGTTGCAAAACCAATTGCTACGGCTTCTCGACCAAATGTTTCTAGAGTTAGCATACTTGGTGATGTTGAAGTTAATACGTATGCAGCTTGTGATGATTGGTTGGTACCAGTGATAGTAACACTAGTAGAACCAACACCGGATATTGTTGGGGGATTTGGACCGATAGTACTTAATAAGTTCCAAGGACCTCCTGTTGTTGTAAAAGTTAAATGTTCTGTGTATTGCGGAAAGTTATTAGTACTTTCAGCATCAGCAATAACTGCAGTATAATTAGTGATGATATTACCATTAACATCTTTAACAACAATATTGCTAATTTCTAAGGTACTATTATTAGAATAACTGGCAAGTAATGGTGTTGTTAAAGCAACATTACCAAGTATTCCAGAATATTGAATATTTCCAAAAAAGGAAAATGGACGAGGAACTGAGTTGGCGGTAAATGGGACAATTGAAGTGGCTATTGATTTAATATCAAAAGTAACTTTTGTTCCATCATTTAATGTACCGGTTAGTCCTGTAGCAGACTGACCAGGATTTAAAGTTAAACTGCCAAAATCAAACCATCCGATACCGCCCGCACTTGGACCGGAACCGGGGTTTGCATAAACAAATGACATATATATTCTTCCTTTCTAATTTGTTTGACATATTGCATTTGAAAATAAATTTAATTTATTTTTTAAATTTAATTCTAAATTAATTACATTATCAACAGTGTTTTTAACTGATTTGTTAGCGGCAATTAGTTGCTCAAAATTAATGTTTGGCATATTAATGATGCTATTTAATTTTTCACTTTCAGCATTTAAAATATGTGCAATTCCTGATTCTTCATAAGCAATTGATTCAATAATGTTACCAATTGATTCACCACGGGTAATAGTACCGGGTTTTATAATAGGCATTCCCATATGATTTTCCTCCTTTACTATGTTAAATAAAAAAATAATTCTTTATTTAATATAGCTTATGTTTAAAATAAAAAAATGCTAAGTATGAACATAATGAAAGAAGGTATAAAAAAATAGTGGTTTTTAATGATTAATGATATTTTAATCTAAAATTATGATGTTAAGATAAGCTTTTTTAAAATGTAAAATAAAAGTGTTGATATTAATAAATAGTAGTAAAAATGAGAATGTTTTGTTAAAAAAAATAACTAGATTTCTAGTTATTTTAAATTACTAAATTTAAAAAATATTACAGTGTTGAGTTCATAGAACCACCAGGATTAGTTAAACTAATAGCTAAGCAGTAGGGCAATCAGTGCATAAACAATCGCTAAAAAGTTCTAATTTACCTTGTAAAACTGTTTCTAAACGAGCTATTGAATTTACCATTGATTGTACTGATTTATTAACTTGTAATAATTCTGTATTAGTTGTTGATAATGCTAAAGCTTTTTGAATTTTTTCCCCTTCAGCATTTAAAATATGAGATAAAGCAGTTTGTTCTAAAGCAACTGATTCAATGATATCAGTAATTGCTTGGCATTTAGTAACCCCACTTGGTGTAATTATAGGCATAGACATTTATCATTTCTCCTTTCAATTATAGATTATGTTAATGTTAAATAATTTGTATGTGCATTTGTCCCGATATTTATAAAATTATAAGCAATCATTATCGCAACAATCATCTAAACAATCACTTGAGCATTGTTTATAACAAGGCTTTAAAATATTGATTTCGTCTAATTTAAGGCATAAAGTAGTAGGATAACATCCATCAATTATAATTTTCTTAGAACGTTTACCACATAAGGATAATGTAACTTTTTCACATAAAGTATTATCGGTATAACTAGTTACGATTAAACATAATTTATTTTTTTCAATTTCTTTAATAGTAATAATTAAACCGTGTGGTAAATATAAAACTGTTGGCTTTAAAAATGTATAGGTTTCACAAAATTCATCATTTGAATGGATAAGTTTAATTTTTAAATAAGCCAGTTTTTTAATATGCATTTTTTCACTCCTTTTTATTTTAATCACTTTATTATATGATAAAAACTAGTTATTGCTATAGCAAAGTAATTAAAAAGACATATAATAAAAGAAAGAGGGAAAGGAAAGATGATATGATAAAAATAGTAAATAAAGTTCCTTTATTAAACGATCCTAAAAACGTTTATACGGGAGCAGAATTTAATTTGAAAAAATATCAAATATTACAACCAGCAACAAGTCAAATAAAGGAATATAATATAAAAACAAATCAAACAAATAATATAAAAGTTAGTAATCCATATAGTAGTATAACTAAAGATGATTTAAATCAGCTATTTTATATGGCTTCTTCAAGTAGTGTTAATAAATTATATAGAACAACAGAAAATTATGAAGAAATTGATTCATTAGAGCTAAAAGTTCCTAAGGAATATATAGCTAAAATTAATGCCATATCGTTAAATAATTATGTTAAAAAGATATTGATTACAACTGATAAAAATGTTTATTCCGTTAATTTTGCGGGTAACTTTATTACCACAGAAATTTCTGATAATACGGTTACTACTTTATTAGGAACGACTAATCAAACAACTAGAATTATAAATCAGTGTGGGTGTTTTGTGAAAATTCCTGTGTTAAGTAATGATTTGAATTTTTTCACTAGTGGTGCTTATTTTTGTGATAAAAAGTATATTGCTTATATTAAAAATGGTTCGGCTTATATTGCGAACATATCACCAAATGGCAATATAATAGATATTAATTATATTGGTGATGATATTGTTATAAATAGTATCTTTAGTGTAAATGGTACTATGAATTTGTTAGTAACTAAAAATAAAAAATATAATTATATATATATAACTGATTTAATTTGTTGTAAGAATTTAATAAGTGATTGTGATAGGGAAAAATGTCATGTTTATGATTGTCAAAAATATCCAGTTGATAATTGTGATAATAAGGAATATGTGGAGATAAAAGAAAAGCAAAATATGGAATACATAGAAATGATTGATAATCATGAAAAATGTAGTAGTGATTCATATTATAGTATTATAGAATCAATTGCTTTAGTGGAAACTGCTATTTCTCATATTTTAAATGCTGAAGGAGAGAAGATTCAAAAAGTTATATCAATGGCTAATGATACATGTGAATTACTAGAAGTAAATAATTCGGTTAATCAAATAATAAAAAATGTAACTTATTTAGAACACATATTATATGATAAATTAGAATTAGCTAAAAATAAAGAAGATTGTTGTGATGATTTAAAGGAAGATTTTATATAAATAATATAATAAAAGAACACATCTATTAAGATTTGTTTTTTTATTAGTTAGGTAAATAGTTTATGGTATTAAATTATTTTAGTTTAATATCATAAACACTAGGGCCTAAAATGACATTACCGTCAATATCAAAACGGGATCCATGACATGGACAATCCCAAGTTTTGGCGAAATCATTGAAAAGTAAGTTACAGTTAAAATGTGGGCAAATATTGGAAACAACATGTTTTTTTTGTGATTCATCAATATAAATACCTACTTTTTGACCTTTTATTTTGGTAATATATGCGGTTTTTAAATGATTCTTTTTGTTTTGTTTTAATTTACTTTTAATAAAATTACGAATATTTATGTAATTGCTATATAAATGATTTTTCCATATATTTAATGATGTTTTTCTTTTTAATTTAAATAAGTTAGTATATTTGTTTGGTTTGTTTTTAATTAAATCGGTTAATAATTTTGCTCCAATTGATCCATTTGTTAAGCCCCATTTATTATAACCAGTAGCCCAATATAAATTGTTATTTACTTTACCGATATAGGGTAAAAAATCATTAGTCATAATGTCTTGTGATGACCAAATGTAGGTTATTTATGATTGAAATATTGTTGATAATTGTTAATAAGATCATGATGATTTTCATTATCATTTGATTTTTTTTTAAATGAAGATGCATAAATAAAATAGTTTAAATAATATCTAAATGAAGTGATTGGTAAAGTACTTGAATAGGCATTAATTTTTTGATGGTTATTTTCATTTGCTGCTAGGACATATGATTTAGAAATATAACTTTTGAAAGGAAGAAACCCAGGTTTTATAAAAAAAGGATAGTGTGTGGCAACAATAACTTTTTTTGCTTTAATAATGTTAGAGTTAGTTTTTATTATATAATAATTATTTTCAAAAGTTATTGTTAAAGCTTTGGTATGTTCATAAATTGTGATATAGTTACTAATGATTTCTTTTAATTCGATTATATATTTTACAGGATTAAATACATAAGTATCGTTAACTCTAATACCATATAAGCATGGTAATTTATTTGGTAAATTAGAAATAATATCATATTTAATATTATATTTTTGAAAAAAGTTTTCTAGTTTTTTAATTTTTTTTAATTTTTTTGGATCATTAGTATAAACATAACCATGATTTTTCGTTAAGTCACAATTAATATTATATTTTTTAATGGTGTTAACAACTAATTTGATAGCGTCTAATTGTGCTAAATAATAAAGATAGGCGGTTGGTTCGTTATGAGCTTTAATAATGTTTAACAGGATTTCATCTTGTAAAAAAGTAAGTTTTCCTGTTGATTTTGAACTAATTCCCATGCCGATTATATTTTGTTCGATTAAAGTGACTTTAAAATCTTTTAAAAATAAGCCAGCTGTAATACCGGTAATACCACCACCGATTATTAAGATATCGGTTTTTATATCTTGTTTTAAACATTTTTCTTTATTATTAATAATGATATCAGACCAAATAGATTGTTTTTTCATTTTATCACCTTGTTTATTATGAACAATTATTATAATAATGATACAGATAATAATTAAATTGTAGAAATATAATGTTTTATTGTAATAAACCTAGTTTAGTTATTAGTAAAATGATAATGAAGTGGTTATATAAATAGAAAATATATGATAAAAGAAAAAAAATCAATAATAACCATTGTTTTAATTTTTTTTTTATTGTATAATTTTAATATGACAGTTTATTTAAACGTTATATATTTGGATTGTTAGCTCAGTTGGTAGAGCAATCGACTCTTAATCGATGGGTCTAGGGTTCGAATCCCTAACAGTCCACCATAAAAAAATTAACCGTTACATTAAACGGTTTTTCTATAGAAATAATTATTGTTTAAAAAAATATTGATAAATGAAATTGAAAAGGTGAATAAATGCGAATTATTATTGATGCTGATGCTTGTCCTAATATTAATGAAATAATAGCTTTAGGGCAAAAATATCATAAGGAAACTATAATATATGCGGATGATAGTCATATAATAAATCAAATAAATGCTACGGTAATTATAGTATCAGCAGGAAGTCAAAATGTTGATATAAAATTACTAAATGATGTTATTGTTAATGATGTTGTAATAACGCAAGATTATGGGGTAGCTGTTATAGCTTTAGGTAAAAAATGTCATGTGATTAATCAAAATGGTATAATATATACAAATCAAAATATTGATTTAATGATGGAAATAAGACATTTAAATCAAAAGTCACGGAAACAAAATAAACATGTAAAGGGTCCTAAAAAAAGAACGAATGAAATAAAACAACAATTTTTAAAAAATTTAGAAAA
>JAVWOV010000035.1:0-10267 GCA_036636255.1 Bacilli bacterium | reverse complement strand
AATAAATTTAAATATGTCCACAAAAATGTGTCTAAAAACTTGACCTAGATCCATATCTTAACACCGGTATTAAACATCAATAATTATGACCAAGATATTGCTAAACATATTAGTAAAATCATTAAGTAATAAAAATTTAAATTAAAACATTAATAATTTGCCTTATATTGAAAAAATTGCTAAAATAATATATAAGAAAAACGTGAATATTTTAATTGAATATTTAGAAAGAAGGATATATGGAAGGTACAATAAGAGCTAATATCAAAATTGGTGGTGAGGTTATGGTTGTCCAAAAACTTGATCAAAGGACGGGCAAATTAACTAAAGGACTGGTAAAACGGATTTTAACTAATTCACATATTCATCACCGAGGTATTAAAGTGATGTTAACAACAGGAATAGTTGGAAGAGTGCAACAAATAGTAAAATAAAACACTAATTTGGGGGAGGTATTAGTAGATGAGCATTGATAAATTTTATTTTGATATATTAAATATTGCTAAAAAACAATCTGAAGAAGAATCTTTACAAAAACAAATAGAAATGATAATTAATTCGGAGATTAAAAAAATGCAACCTTATATAAATAGTTTTGATGGGATGTGCAAAGTTATTTGTTTTAATATTTTAGATAAGTTAAGACAATTAGAAATACCCGCTAATTTGTTTAATACAAGAGATTTACTTGGTATAAATGAACATGTAGCTATTATTATAAGTTATACTTTCGAACAAAAGGTTAACTATATTTTGGTTGATCCAACGTATGATCAATTTGTTAAAAAAAGTAATTTCATTTTAAGACCATTTTATGATAGATGGCCTAGTGAAATTTTAAAAGAAAAGGATAGTGAGTTATTTGATAATTTAATTCATAATAATTATGCACGAGTTACCAATGATTCTTTTAATAATTACTTATATAGTCTAATGGGCAAAAAGGCCCCACTTTTTAAAAAAATTGAATTAGTACAGATTATGACTAGTAGTAAAAAGTGTTTAAAATGATTGCTGTTTTAAATTTTATATTTAAAAGCTGTGATATAATTATAATAACATGAATGGAGGTATTTTATGAAGAATTTATTTATATGTTATCCTAAATGTAGCACTTGTAAAAAAGCTAAGGATTTTTTAGATGAAAAACATATCACTTACGATTTTAGAAATATTACGACTGATATTCCAACTAGTGAAGAGTTAAAAAACTGGGTTGATATGAGTGGATTACCAGTTAAAAAGTTTTTTAACAAAAGTGGCCTTATGTATAAACAGTTACATTTAAAAGATAAAATATTTTTGATGTCAGAAACGGAATTACTTAATATTTTGGCTACTAATGGGATGTTAATTAAACGGCCTATTTTTGTTACAAATAGTCAAGTTTTTGTAGGCTTTGATCAAGATGAATGGTCATTAATTAAATAGTTATGGAGGTAGAATGAAAAATTTTGTTTCACTAATAAAATATTTGAAGCCCTATAAAAAGTGGGCATTATTAGCTCCATTTTTGATTGTTTTTGAGGTTATAATGGATTTATGTATGCCTAATATTATGGCTAATATTATTAATGTTGGAATTGGATCTAATGATGTTAGTTATATTGTTTATAATATTATTTTGATGGTTATTTTAACTGTATTGGGGATGTTTGGTGGTTTAGGCAGTGCTTATTTTGCAGCTAAGGCTAGTGGTTATGCTAGTGCAGATATGCGAAAAAATGTTTTTGCAAAGGTGATGAACTTATCCTTTTTAAATTTAGATAAAATTAAAACCGGTCATATAATAACAGTTTTGACTAATGATATTACTCTTATTGGGGAAGTAATGATGTATATATTACGCTTGCTTTTTAGAATTCCTATTATTCTAATTGGTAGTATTTTTATGGCTATTATGATTAGTCCTAGGTTATCCCTAGTATTAGTAGTTATTATTCCTATAACAGTTATTGTCGTTTCCTTTATTTTAAGAAAAGCTTTTCCCAAGTTTCAAGAATTGCAACAACGGGTAGATGACGTTAATACATTAGTGCGAGAAAATGTTGGTGGCATTAGAGTTGTTAAATCTTTTACTAATGAAGGATATGAAATAGCCAAATTTCAAAAAAGTAATGAGTTATTACGTCGTACTTCGGTTACAGCAACGCGTATAATTTGTATTACTATGCCAGTTATGATGTTATTTATTAATATGGCAATTGTAGCTGTTTTATGGTTTGGAGGTATTGAGGTTATAGGTGGTGACATGTTAATTGGCGATGTTATTGCTTTTATTCAATACTTAACTAATATTTTGTCGGCTTTATTAATGGGATCAGTTATTATTGTAATGCTTTCTCATAGCGAGGCAAGTGCGCTTCGGGTTAATGACATTTGTACTTATGACGACGATTTTAGTGATTCTTTAGGACATAAAAAAGATATTTTAGGTCATATTGTTTTTGATAATGTTGATTTTTCTTATGGTGGTACTGATGTCTGTGTATTAAAAAATTTAAATTTTTCTATTTTACCAGGAGAAATGATTGGTATTGTTGGGGCAACTGGTAGTGGTAAGACAACTTTAGTTAATTTAATTAATCGTTGTTATGACGTTACAAAAGGTAAAATATTAATTGACGGAGTTAATGTTAAGGATTATAATTTAAAATTTTTAAGACAAAACATTGGCATTGCTTTGCAACAACCAATTTTATTTTCTGGAACAATTAGAGATAATTTAAAGTATGCAAATGGTAAAATTAGTGATACATTGATGAAAAAAGTAGCCAAAATTGTCCAAATTGATAAATTTATTATAAAAAGTGCTTCTAAGTATGATTTGAAAGTAGAACAGAAGGGACTTAATTTTTCTGGTGGTCAAAAACAGCGGATATCTTTAGGACGGACATTACTTGCTAATCCTCGTATTCTTATTTTAGATGATACTACCAGTGCTGTTGATACAAATACAGACAAAAAAATAAGGGACGGATTAAAAAAGTTTTATAGTGATGTAACAATTTTGCTTATTTCATCAAGAGTTTGTTCAGTTATTGAGGCAGATAGAATCATGGTTATTGATGAGGGTAAAATAGTTGATTTTGATACACATGACAATTTACTTGCCAGTTGCACTATTTATCAGGGAATTTACAATTCACAAGTCAAGGATGGTGATATAAATGCCAGATGAGATGAAAGCTAGCCATCCTAAAAAAACTTTAATTAGATTATGGAGTTATTTAAAGAAATATCGTTTTAAATTAATGGTAGTTACGATTATGATGATTGTTACTACAGTAGTTAGTGTTATTGGCCCATTATTGATGGGAATTATTTTAGATGATTTTATTATTGCTTTAAAAATGGAAGGTTTTATTTTTATTATTTTAATATTGTTATTTATTTATATTATTAATTCTATTTTGGATTTTTTAATTAATTTTATTATGATTAAAGTTTCTGAGGATACTTTATATTCAATCAGAAAAAAACTATTTAATCATTTAGAACATTTATCATTACCTTTTTTCGATAAAAATAAAAAAGGTGATATTATGAGTCGTTTTACTAATGATATTGCTATTATTAGTGAGGCATTAAGTGAAGCTGTCATTCAGGTGGTTGGTAGTGTTATTATGCTTGTTGGGGTTACGGTAATTATGTTTGTTATTAATCCTGTTTTAGCTATGCTTATTATTTTAACAGTACCCATCCTTTTTGTTTTAGCATTTATTATTGGTAAAAAGGCCAGTGTTTATTTTTTAGAACAACAAAATAATTTAGGAACATTAAACAGTTATGCAGAAGAAGTAATTAGTGGTATTAAGGTAGTGAAAAGTTATGCTAAGGAAGACGACGCTAATACTTTATTTAATAAACATAATGACAAACTAAAAAAGACAGTTGTTAAAGCTCAATTATTTGCTAGTTTAATTATTCCTGCTAATTTAATCGTTACGAATATTGGTAATATTTTGCTTATTGCTGTTGGTTCTTTTATGATTATTGATGGTAAATTGACAATTGGGGAGTTACTAGCTTTTATTAGTTATGCTGCGATGTTTAGACAACCAATTAATCAGCTGGCAAGTTTATTTTCGTCAATTGGTCATGGCTTAGCAGGAGCAGAACGGGTGTTTGAAATTATGGATACTAGGGTTGATATTGTTTCTAAAAGAGATGCCATTACTTTGCCGAAAATTAATGGTGATGTTGTTTTAAAAAATGTTTTCTTTGGTTACGATGCTAATTTAGTTTTAAACGATATTAGTATTACGGCTAAAAGTGGTCAAAAAATTGCAATTGTTGGTAAAACGGGAGCAGGAAAGACAACTATTATTAATTTGATACCACGATTTTATGATGTTGTTAAAGGCCAAGTATTAATTGATGGAATAGATGTTAGAAATATAAAAATAGCTGATTTAAGAAAAAAAATTGGTATTGTTTTGCAGGATACATATTTATTTAAAGGTACTATTCGGGAAAATATTTGTTATGGTAATGAAAATTCCCCAATCGAGCAAATAATTTTAGCTAGTAAGAAAGCTTTTGCTCACTCATTTATTAAAAGGTTACCAGCAGGTTATGATTCATTAGTTGATTTTGAGGGGAGCAATTTTTCACAAGGCGAGCGTCAGTTAATTTCAATTGCTCGGGCTATTTTGGCTAATCCAGACATTTTAATTTTGGATGAAGCTACTAGTAGTATAGATACAAAGACGGAAGGGGAAATTATTAAAGGAATGCAGGAACTTATGAAAAGCAGAACAAGTTTTGTAGTCGCCCATCGCTTATCAACAATTAGGGAAGCAGATGTAATAATTGTGCTTGATAAGGGTAAAATAGTTGAAAGCGGTGACCATCAATGTTTACTTAAGAAGCGAGGGGTTTATTATTCACTGTATAATGATCAGCTTGAGTAATTAATAATTTATTTTTGTTTATTGTTTATATTGATTTTTATTGAATATTATAAAAAAATGTGTTAAACTTAATTTATAGAAAGAAGGGAAATAGTGGAAAAAAACAGTGAAGAATTTACTAATATATTAGTTAAATTTAAAAGATGTCTTTATATTATAATGGTTTTAATTATTATTAATATTTTTGTTGTTATAATAGTTAATGGTGATAATGAACCTAAAAAAGCTAATGAAGTGGCTAAACAAGTGCCAACAGCAGAAGAAGAACAAGCTACTTATGACGTTACTGCGTTTAAGACTATTGATGTTAATGGTCTAGAAGAAGCTTTTAATAGTGAAAATATACAAGTTATATATTTTGGTCGTTCTACTTGTGGATATTGTGTTAAATATTTACCAATATTAAAGCAAGCTCAAAGCGAATTTGATTATCAAACATTATATGTTGATGTAACTACTGTAGACGAAGAGCAAACCAAAACAATTAAGGAACTAGATGATTTCTTAAAAGAAAATTATGGCACAACACCTTTAGTTATTCTTGTTAAAGATGGTAAATTAATTAAGGGTAATGTAGGATATTTAGAGTATGAACAATATGCTAAGTTCTTAACAGATAATGGTTTAGAAAAAAAAGCCTAGAATAGTAAAATGACTATTGCTTAAACAATAGTCATTTTATTAAATATATGAATTATTTTTAATATGTGTTAAAATGTATTTGGAGGGTTTAGTATGAAAAAGTTTATTCCTAAGGGATATAAAAACAGTGTTTTTGATATTGATTATAAAAGGCTAAAAAAGAAAGGGATTAAGTGTTTACTATTTGATCTTGATAATACGTTATTGCCAGCTAAATCATATGATTTAGACAATTCGGTTATTGCCTTAATTAAACAATTGACTGTTGATTTTAAAATTATTATTATTTCCAATAGCACGAGTCGAAGATTGAAGAAAATTAAGGGCTTAGAAGTTGCTTTTTATTCTTTCTCACTTAAGCCCTTAAAACGTAATTTCAAAAAAATTATTAGAGATTATAAGCTTACTAAAGAAGAAATGGTTATTATAGGTGATCAATTTTTAACAGATATTTTAGGGGGCAATCGAATGGGAATTACGACTATTTTAGTTAATCCATTAAGTGGTGATTTAGTTTGTACTAAGATTAATCGTTTTCTTGAAGAAAAAATTGTTAATAAATTAGGTAAGCGTAATTTATTTTTTAAGGGTAAATATTATGAATAAGTGTCAGGGCTGTGGCGTTTTATTACAAGCAGGTGATGAAAAAGCTTTAGGTTACGCTACTGATATTAATGACAGTTTATGCAGACGTTGTTTTCGGATTAAAAATTATAATGATTATAAGACAGTAGTTAAGGATAACAAGGAGTTTATTGATATTTTAAAAAAAATTAATAATACTAAGGATTTAGTATTATTGGTGGTAGATATATTTGATATTGGTAGCAATTTAGCAGTTATTGATAAATATTTAGATAATGACATTTTATTAGTAGTTACGAAACGTGATTTAATTCCTAAATCCGTTAAAGATGTAAAATTGTTTTGCTATTTTTCTAACGAATATAAGGATAAAGTAATGATTAGCAGTTATAAAAATTATAATTTTGATTTGTTAATTGATTTGATTAACAGATATAAGAAAACTAATAAAGTTTATGTAGTGGGCTCTACTAATGCTGGTAAATCAACACTAATTAATAAACTTATTTATAATTATACAGGTAAAAATTCATTAATTACAACTAGTATTTTGCCATCAACGACGCTTAATATGATTGAAATAAGATTAGGCAATTTAATTTTAATTGATACACCAGGTTTGATTAGCAAAGGAAGTATGCTTAATTATTTAGAACCAAATATGATTAAAAATATAGTTCCTAAAAAAGAGATAAAACCAATTACTTATCAGGTTAAGGGAAAACAATCTTTTTTGATTGCTAATTTAGTGCAATTAAATTGTTGTGATACAGACATTACTATTTATAAGTCGAATAATTTAAAGGTAGAAAGAAAGTATAAACAGTTAGATTTTGTAAAGGGTAAAAATCATTTTCTTAATGTTTTACCCAATCAAGATATAGTTGTTGCCGGTTGCTGTTTTATTAAATTTGCAAGAGCATGTAAAGTCACTGTTAAGACTTTGGATTATGTCGATGTATATGTTAGATCATCATTGATATAATTAAAAATAAAAAAGCTTTTTTTTTATATATAATACTGTACAATAGTGATAGGAGAGTGAGTATATGCTTGGTAAAATTGTGGCAATTTCAGAAGATGTAATTGAAGTCAAACTAAATGTCGATTTAAATAAGGTGCAAAATTTAATTAATTTATATGTTATTATTGAAGATGAATTAAAACAGGTAGTTGGAGAAATTTCTAACATTAAAAATGATATTGCTTACGTTAATATATTGGGACAATTGATTAACAATCGTTTTGTTTTTGGCATTGTAACTAAGCCTTCTTTTAAAGCGAGTATTAAGATTATTTCTAATGATAAGGTCCCTTATATTATTGGAATTGAGCATTATTTAGAAAACAAACATTTATATTTAGGTGTTAGTCCTATTTACACGGGAGTTAATATTGGAATTAAGATTGATGATTTTTTTGCCCATCATTTTGCTATTTTTGGTTCAACAGGAACAGGTAAGTCTTGTGGGGCCGCTCGTATTTTACAAAATTTATTTGAAAAGCAGGAATATATTGCTTATCGTTGTAATATGTTTTTGTTTGATGCTTATGGAGAATATACAACAGCTTTTCAAAATATTAACACTAAGTGTCCAGATATTAATTTTAAATTATATACAACTAATTTAAAGGCACCGGCAGATCAATTATTAAAAATTCCTATTTGGCTATTAACTGTTGATGATTTAGCACTTCTTTTGAATGCGGAAAAAGTTTCACAATTGCCGGTTATTGAAAAAGCTTTAAAATTAGTTTCGGTTTTTGTTAAAGAGGGTATTAATGAGAACAGGCATAAAAATGATATTATAGCACGAACTATTTTAGATATTTTATCTAGCGGTAAGCCTCCCGCACAGATGCGCGATCAAGTTTTTTCTATTTTAACTTATTATAATACAAAGGAACTTAATTTAGATGCTGAAATTTTTCAACCAGGTTATGTCAGACCGGTTAAACAATGTTTAGTTATTGATAATACAGGCAAAATTAGAGAAATGGAATTATTGATGACATTTTTCACTTCTTTTCTTGATGAAAATTTAGAACTTTCAATGCCTGATGGTAGTTTTAAATATACTTTGAAAGATTTAAAAGATGCTTTTGATTTTGCTCTTATTTCGGAAGGAATTTTTAAAAGCGATAGAGTATATGATGAATATAATAGTTTGAAAGTTCGTTTGGATTCACTCGTAAACGGTGATTATAGTGTTTATTTTGATTGTGATCAATACGTTAATATGGAACAATATATTAAATCGTTACTTACTACTAAGAACAAACGTAAAGCACAATTGGTTAATTTTAATATTAATTATGTTGATGATCGTTTTGCTAAGAGCATTACTAAAATTTATTCACGTATTTTATTTGAGTATGCCAAAGGTTTAGATAAAAGAGCTAGTTTTCCTATTCATATTATTTTAGAGGAGGCACATCGTTATGTACAAAATGACAATGATATTAACTTAATCGGATATAATATTTTTGATAGGATTACTAAGGAGGGAAGAAAATACGCAGTTGTTATGGGCTTTATTTCGCAAAGACCTTCGGAGTTATCGGAGACTTGTTTGTCACAATGTGGTAATTTTTTGATTTATAAGATGATTCATCCCAAGGATTTAGTTTTTATTGAAGACGTCTTACCTAATATAACCAAGGAGCTTACTAAAAAATTGAAAGTATTGCCACCGGGTACTTGTGTTGCTTTTGGTAGTGCATTTAAGATTCCATCATTAATTAAAATGGCTATGCCTAGTCCAGCACCTAGTAGCAGTAGTGCATTAATTAGTGATATGTGGTTTATTGAAAAGTGAATTTCATTCAGTAAAATATTTTAGCACTCGCTATTGACAACTGCTAAATGGTGTGCTATAATTAGTTTGTTAGGAGGGATGAATATGTTGCCAAGAAAGTTTTATTTAGATAATATTTTCGACAATTTTATTGATAACGGTGATAATGATTTGATGAAATGTGATATTTATGAAAAAGAAGATAATTATCATATTGAAAGTGATATCCCGGGTATTGATAAAAAAGACATTAATATTGAATGTCATAATGGATATTTAACAATTACTGCAACAAAAGAAACGGATGATACAATAAATAAAAACAATTTCATTCGTAAGGAAAGATTTTATGGCACGATGAAACGTAAGTTTTATGTAGGAAATGTTTTAGAAGATGATATTAAAGCTACGTTTAAAGATGGTGTATTAAAAATTGATATTCCTAAAGAAGATAAAGACAAAAATAAAAAAATCATTGAAATTGAAGATTAATTTTATTTAGTCTTTTTTTTTCCTTGAAAGGTATCTTTTTTAGCTAAAAGTTTATCAATATCATTTAAGACTGTTATTTTTTTAGTTATCCAAATAGGGGCTATTAGTTGATCATTTGCATCGCCGGTAAGACGATTAATGACAATGTTGGGATTTAAGTTTTCTATTTGTTTTACCACAATGGATACATATTGTTCTTTAGTTAAAAGGGAAAAATTTGTTTCGTTATATAATTCACTAATTTTGGTATTTTTAAGTATATAAAGCATGTGAATCTTTATTCCTTGAATATCGATGTTATTTAAATATTTAGCAGTTTTTATCATCATTTCAGGTGTTTCATAAGGAAGACCATTTATTATATGAACAACGACATTAATGTTTTTTTGTCTTAGTTTTTTAACCATATTTTCGAAAGTTTTTAGAGAGTGACAACGATTAATTAGCTGAGCCGTATTTTCATGAATTGTTTGGAGTCCTAATTCGATAGTTAGATAAGTTTTTTTATTTAATTGCTCTAAATAGTTTAGACATTCATCGGTGATGCAATCACAACGGGTGGCAATACTTAAACCAACGACATTTTTAATTTTTAATACTTGTTCGTATTTTTTTTTTAATATTGTTAGAGGGGCATAGGTGTTACTATTTGCTTGAAAGTAGGCAATATATTTTAAATTAGGCCATTTTTTGTCTAATGTTTTTTTAATGTTATAAAATTGAGTTTCTAGATTTTCATTAACGTTGCCAGCAAAGTCACCACTTCCTAGTTTTGAACAATATATACATCCCCCAATTCCTACTGTACCGTCAATATTAGGACAGCTAAAGTTG
>JAVWOV010000034.1:0-10976 GCA_036636255.1 Bacilli bacterium | reverse complement strand
ATATTTTATCATTTTGTGAATACTTTTGTGTCTATATTTCTATCCTAACACCACTATCCTAACACCAGTTGAAGATTTAAATTCATATAAAGATAAAATGATGAAACATATAAACTTTAGTGAAAAATGGTTTGTATTTGGAGATATTAATCCATTACATCCAGATGTACTTAGAAGAAGAAAAAATGATAATGCAAAAAAAGCTGGAGTTAAACAAATAAGAATTCATGACTTCAGACATAGTTGTGCATCTATATTAATTAATAAGGGCGCTAATATTATGATTGTAGCAAAATATTTAGGCCATGCAAAAATAGATGAGACACTTAATACCTATGCTCACCTATTCAAAAATAAAATGGATGATGTAGTTAATTTAATGAATCAATTATCTAAGTAAATATTTCTGCATACACTTTTATGTATGCAGAAATGTATGCAGACAAAATAAAAAAGGCTAGAAAGCCTTATATTTCAACAAAAGTGACCGGCATTGCCGGTCTTCAGGGGGTTTGGTTGTATACTCTCACATAAATCCGTAAGAGTATCTTGACGTGAATTAATATCACGCTAAAATAATTATAATAATAATTAACTAAAATGTCAATCATTTTTAATTTTTTTGTTTATGATTTTATGGTAATCTGTTGGATAAGATTAAGTTTAATTACTTTATTAAAAAAAGAAATAAATTTACATACAAATTATAATATTTAAAAATTATGTTACTAATAATCTAAAAAAAGATGATATATGTCAAACTTATACAAATTATATAACTTTATTAAAAATTAGCTTATTTCCATTATATTTTCAAGCTTTTTTAAAATATAATTATTTTTATCATCTAATAAATTTCTATCATTTATAAACATTTCACTATCCTCTTTAGCCATTAAAACTAAATCATAATCTTTTTTAATATCGGCAATATAAAAATTCATATCTCCACTTTGTTTAATACCAAATATTTCTCCACTACCTCGTAATTTAAAATCAGCTTCGCTTATTTTAAAACCATCAAACGTTTTAGTTAAAACATCTAGTCGTTTTGTTTCTTTATCACTTATTAAAATACAATATGACTGATGTTCATTTCGCCCCACTCGTCCTCGTAATTGATGAATTGTTGACAAACCAAAACGAAAACTATCAAAAATAATTATAACAGTAGCATTCTTAACATCAATCCCTACTTCAATAACTGTGGTACTAATTAAAATCTGTAAAATGTTTTTTTTGAATTTGGTCATAATATCAACTTTTTCTATACCACTCATTTGACCATGTAAAATACCTATATTATAATTATCACCAAATACTACGTTCATTGTTTGTTCTAATTTATAAACATCAGTTCCCGTTATTTTTTCTTTTTCTTCAATTAATGGAGCTACCACATAAATTTGATGATTTTTAATTAATTCCTGCTTCATTAAAATAAAAACATCATTAATACGCTTAGAATTTATTAACCATGTTTTAATTTTTTTTCGCCCTATTGGCATTGTTTTAATACTAGAAATATCCATGTCTCCGTATAAAGTTATTGCATAAGTCCGCGGTATAGGCGTAGCGCTCATATACAAAACATCTGGCGATTTACCTTTATTTTTAAAGTTTTCTCTTTGTCTTACACCAAAACGATGTTGCTCATCAGTTATAACTAAACCTAAATTATAATATTTAACACTTTCACTAATAAGCGAATGTGTTCCTATTATAACGTCAATTTTACCATTTTTTAATTGTTCATAAATTTCTTGTTTATTTTTTATTGTGGTTTTTCCCGTTAATAACGTACATTTAATGTTATAATCACTAAATAAATTTAAAAAATCATTATAATGTTGTTGTGCTAATAATTCAGTTGGAGCCATTAAGGCACTTTGATAATTGGCTAAATAATTAATGAAAATAGCTAAAAAAGATACAATTGTTTTGCCACTACCTACATCTCCTTGTAATAAGCGATTCATTACCTGATTTGTTGTTAAATTATTATAAATTATTTTAATTGCTTTTAATTGATCTGTTGTCAAACAAAATGGTAATTTTTTAATTACCATATTTACTTTTTCATAGGCAACATTTCTTTTTATTCCTAGTTTATTTTCTTTATTATTTTTAACATAAATATAAATAGTTCTTCATATTTTAACCTTATTCTAGCTTGTTTTAATTGTGTTAAATCAGTAGGATTATGAATAATTAACAAGCTTGTTTTTTTCGCTAAAAATTTATGTTTTTTTACTAAATATGAAGGTATATAATCAGTTACTTCGATTTGTTTAATAACATCATTAATCCGCTTATGAATAAAATTATTACTAATTCCTTTTAATTTATGATATATAGGTTTAATTATCAACTTATCTCCTAAAGCTTTAAGTATTATCTCACTTGCTATTATTCGATCATTTTTTTGTTGATATTTGCCTATTACAGTTATGCTCTTATTTACCGATAAGTATTGCTTTAAAAAACCACGATTAAAAATAGTAACATTAAAAATAATTTGATTACTTTTTAATTGAAAAGTCATTTTATCTAATTTATGATTTATGTAATAAATATGAGGAATATTTAAAACTAAACCATCAACGATAATTTTATAATCATTTTTTAAGTTGTTTAAATCACTAACTTTTATTATATCATAACGATAAGGAAAATAATTTAATAAATCACTTGTGTTAAAAATATTTAGTTTATTTAATTGTTTAATAGTTTTAAACCCAATCCCTTTTATGTCATTTAAATCCACTTGTCACCTTCTTTATTTAAAGTATAAGAAACTTTTTTTTGTTTGTCAATGGTTTTCTATTATAAATTATTAAAAAAAGCTTGACAAACAAGCTTTATTGGATTACTATATAAATTACCAATTCGATTTAGGCGAATTGGAGCTAGTATCACACTAGCCAACCCCTTTTTATTCTTTTATGGAAGTCGCTTAACCCGCGACTTCTTTTTTTTAGTCTTTTTTTACTAAACTCTGATAATATTTAAAATTATTTTGAGCATCTTCTTTATTCTGGTTTAATAATTTTTCTTGGTTCTCTTTATTAATCATTTTTAATATGTTATATCTTGATTGGTTATTAATATATTCTTCATATAATATAAAATCTGCTTGACTGTCTAGTTTAAATCCATTAATTGGACTATATCTAAATAATGGAAAATATCCACATTTTGTAGCTAGACTGTTCATTGCTAAACTGTTTTCTAATCCGCCTTTAATACCATGAGCTATACAAGAACTATAGGCTATAACAATAGATGGACCGTTATATGAACTTGCCTCTTTTAATGCGTTGATAGTTTGTGCTTGATTAGCACCTAAATTAATGGTGGCTACATAAACGTGAGGCATCGTTAAAGCGTATTTAGCTAAATTCTTTTTGCTAGTTATTTTTCCTGTTGTACTAAATGATGCAATACTACCTTTAGGGGTTGCCTTAGATGCTTGACCACCAGTATTAGAATAAACTTCTGAATCTAATACTAATATATTAATGTTATCGGTTGATGATAATATGTGGTCAATTCCTCCAAAACCAATATCATATGCCCAACCATCACCACCAATAATCCAAATATTTTTATTAATAATATATTCTTTTAGATCTTTTATTGTTTGATTTATATTTTGTTCATCAATATGTTGATAAATTTCATGTGTTATTTGATAGTCATTACTATTTTTTAACCAGCTTTGACATTTTTCGTTTTTTTCGCTTTTCATTAATTGTTTTAATCTGTTTCTAAGGGTGTTATTAGCAACAATCATCCCATAGCCGTATTCAGCATTATCTTCGAATAAAGAGCTAGCCCAGGGAATTTCATATGGCATACAGGGTGCACTAGCACCATATATTGAAGAGCATCCAGTTGCGTTGCTGATCATAAGGTTTTCACCAAATAATTGGGTTAATAGTTTTAAATATGCTGTTTCACCACAACCAGCACATGCACCTGAAAACATAAATTTTGGTTTTTTAAATTGACTACCTTTGATTGTGTTTATATTATATGTATCTTTTTCTTTAATATTATTTATTAAATAATTATATACTTCTTGTTCTTTATTAAGTATTTGTTCGCTTAATTTAAAAGTTATTAAAGCTTTATTTTGTTGTTTACCAGGACAAGCTTTTATGCATAAACCACAACCAGTACAGTCCATTACGGAAATACCTAAGCAAAAATAGTCGCCTTTTAGATCTTTAATGCATTTGTTTTTAACTGCTTCAGGGGCTTTTATGTATTCATTTTCATTAAGGAGGAATGGTATTATAACGCCATGAGGACATATAAGGGCGCATTTATTGCATGTAATACAATTTTCATTTATCCATTTAGGAACGTAATTAGCTATTCCTCGTTTATCTAGTTTACTGGT
The DNA here is from genome assembly GCA_036636255.1 of Bacilli bacterium. Lineage (GTDB taxonomy): Bacteria > Bacillota_I > Bacilli_A > RF39 > UBA660 > CALVXC01. The sequence goes on along the minus strand of JAVWOV010000034.1, from coordinate 6,568 downwards.
ACCCGATGTTGTATGACCATCCTTATTATCAATAAAAGCAGAAGTTGGCAATAAGTTCCCTTGCCTTAATTTTATTGCTTCGTAAATATTTAATGGCATAACTCTTTTTTTTGTTATTTGATCGTCTATTGTTATTTTGGTTATATTAGCAAATGTTTGATCAATTGCTAATATATTGCTATTTACAATGTCCTGACCTTTTTTAAATATTTACTTATTATTTCTTCTTTTATTTTAATAATAGCTTCATCATAATTTATGATATTACTTAGTTTTATTATGGCGCTTTCCATAATAATACTTATTTTATTTTTAAGGCCTACTTTTGTTGCTATTGATGCAGCATTTATAATATAAAATTTAATGTTTTTCTTGGTGATGATAGTTTTTATATCATTTGGTAAATAGTTGTTTATTTCTTCTTTTGTTTTTGTTGTATTTAAAATGAAGGTGCCATTTTCTTCGATATTAATAAGTGGATTTATCACATTTAAGTAGTTGTCTTTACTGACTACTACAATATTTGGTTTAGTCACATAGTAAGTTGATTGAATTTTTTGATCATTAAATCTTAAATGGCTTATAGTCATACCACCTGATTTTTTAGAGTCATATTCAAAATAACCTTGAACATATTTTTGGGTATTATTACCTATTAATTTAATAATTGATTTGGCTGCGCTTATCATTCCGTCTGAACCATAGCCATAAATTAATAGTTCAGATGAAGTGCTTATATTAATGTTAGTAGTTACTTTTAGACTTAAATTAGTTAAATCATCATTAATACCGATGGTGAAGTTATCTTTTAATTGATTGTTTAACATATCAAAAACAGCTATGATATGATTAGGGTTCGTATCTTTACCGGAAAGGCCATAACGACCGCCAACTACTAAAATGTCGGTATTTTTAACTATATCACATATGTCTAAATATAATGGTTCTTTACTTCCTGGTTCTTTTGTGCGATCTAATACTGCTATTTTTTTAACGGTTTTTGGTAAAACATTTTTAAAATATTTGGGGGAAAAGGGGCGATATAGATGAACTTCTATTAAGCCTATTTTATAGTCTTTTTTTATTAAATAAGTTATTGTTTCTTTAATTGTTTCATTAACTGATCCCATTGCTACTATAATATTAGTTGCCTGGGGATGTCCGTAGTAATTAAATGGTTTATAATTGGTGTTGGCTATTTTGTTTATTTTTTCCATATAGTCATTGACTATATCACTTACTTTATTGTAATCTTTATTTCTAACTTCGGTTGCTTGAAAATATATATCGTCCATTTGAGCTGTACCAATTGTTTGTGGTTTTTGAGGATTTAAGGCTTTATTACGAAATTTTTTTATTTCTTCGGTTGGTATCATATCGTTTAGATCTTCTTTTTCTAATATGTTTATTTTATTTATTTCGTGACTAGTTCTAAAGCCGTCAAAAAAGTGCAAAAATGGTAAGCTTGCTTTGATTGCTGCCATATGGGCAATAGCACCTAAGTGATTAGCTTGTTCGACGTTTGATGATGCTAGCATGCAAAATCCGGTTGCTCTTGTTGCATATATATCTTGATGATCGCCCATTATGCTTAAAGCATGGGTAGATAGGCTTCGTGCTGCTACGTGAATAACTGCTGGTAACATTTCGCCGGCCATTTTATACATGTTGGGAATCATTAATAATAATCCCTGACTAGATGTATAAGTGGTTGTTAAGCATCCTGCTTGTAGGGATCCATGAATAAATCCGGCTGCTCCGGCTTCGCTTTGCATTTCTACTACTTTTACTGGACTCTTAAATATATTAAGGCGTTGTTTACTCCATTCATCAATATGCTCGGCCATGGGGCTTGAGGGGGTTATGGGATAAATACCGGCTACTTCGGTAAATAAATATGATGAGTTACTACAAGCTTCGTTACCATCAACGGTTATTGTTTTCATTTAATCACGTTCCATTCTATATTAATTATAAATTAATTTTGATAATTTATCAATAAGTTAGCTTTATTTTTATAAAACCTAGATAAAATATCTAGGTTTTTGTTTAACCTTCAAAATCATCAAGAAAGTCATCAATAGTCATTATTTGTTCATTAATTGTATCTAATGGTTCTAGAGTTTCTTTTTCACTGTTGTTATTTGTTTCTTTATTGTTGGTTAACTGGGTTACTATAAAGGTGTCCATTAATTTTTCTTTAGTAATAATGCTTCCTGTTTTATAGCGATCTACAATTGGTAATTCGGTTATTTTTATTTCTTTAATATTATTTTTTGTTTTTAAACCGATACTATTTTTATTGTTTACAATAAATGATTTTAAAATATGATAAGGATTGGTTTTAACGTCACGAACTAATAAGACACCTTTTCGTGCGCGTGATGTTTGTTCAAATTCGGTTAATTTAATTCGTTTTCCAGTTCCTTTATCTGTTATTATAGTGATATAATCTGTGTTTGTAAATATATCACCGTTTATAACGGTATCATTTTTTAAGTTAATTGCTTTTACACCACTAGTTTTTAAACCAGTTATGGGTATTTCTTTGATATTATATCTTAAGCCGTACCCGTTTTTGGTTGTTATAAATACTTCGTTATTATTTTTTTTGGTGACTGCTATTATGTTGTCATCGTTTTTTAATTTAATGCAAGTTATTGGTTTAAAGTAGCGGGTTGCTTTAAATTCTTCTATTTTTGTTCTTTTTACCATTCCGTTTTTGGTGAATATGGTGATGATATCTTGATTAAATTCATAAACTGGTAGACTTTTTATAATGCTTTCTTCTTCTTTTAATTTGACAATATTACTTATATGTTTGCCTATTTCTTTCCATTTTAAATCGGGTAATTCATAAACTGGAACATATAAATAGTTACCTAAGTTTGTAAATATTAACAATGTATTCATGGTGTTCATTTCATACATTCCTATTATGTAATCGTTTTCTTTTAATAGTGGTAAGTCATCTGTTGCGTTATAACTTCTTAGTGATGTTCTTTTTACGTAGCCGTCTTTGGTAACAATTACGACACAGTCTTCTTTATTAATTAAATTAAGGGTATCTATTTTTATTTCACTTATTTCTTCTTTGATGATTGTTTTTCTATCTGTTCCATATTCTTTTTTTATTTTGCGTATTTCTTCTTTCATGACGTGTTTTAATTTTGTTTCGTCGTTTAAAATAATTTCTAATCCGGTTATAACGGTTTTTAAATGTTCATATTCGCTGTTAAATTCATTAACGTCAAAATTGGTTAAGCGATAGAGTTGTAAAACCACGATTGCTTCGGATTGTACTTCGGTAAATTTATATTGTGTGCATAAATTTTTCATGGCGTCACTTTTATTTTTACTAGCGCGTATTGTTTTTATTATTTCATCTAAAATTGATAAAGCACGGATAAAACCTTCAACGATGTGCATTCTTTTTTTTGCTACTTCTAAATCAAATTTTGTTCTTCTTGTTATTATTTCTTTTAAATGTTTGATGTAAGCGTCTAATATGTCTATTATGCCTAAGGTCATGGGACGACGATTAACTATTGCTACCATGTTAAAATTATAAGATACTTGTAGGTCGGTGTTTTTAAAAAGATAATTTAAAACAAGTTCTTTATTTACGTCTTTTTTTAAATCTATTACTATTCGCATTGGTTCATCGCGGTCTGATTCGTCTCTTACTTCGGCGATGCCTTCTATTTTTTTATCTATTCTTATATCGTCTATTTTTTTTACTAAATTGCCTTTGTTAACTTCATAAGGTATTTCGGTTACTAGTATTTGATCTTTGTTTTTATTTTTTATAAATTCGGTTTTAGATCGGATAACTATTTTTCCTTTTCCGCTTTTATAAGCGTCTTTTATACCACTTATTCCTTGGGCTATTCCGCCGGTTGGAAAATCTGGCCCTTTGATTATGTCTAAAATTGTTTCTAAATAACATGTGGGGTTGTCTATTCTTTTAATTGTTGCGTCTATGATTTCGCTTAAGTTATGGGGGGGAATGTTTGTTGCGTAACCGGCACTTATTCCGGTTGAACCGTTTACTAATAAATTAGGAAATTTAACTGGTAAGACGGTTGGTTCTAATAATGTATCATCATAATTAGGAGCCCACATAACGGTTTTTCGGTCGATATCTTTGACCATTTCACTGCTTAGTTTGGAAAGTCGTGCTTCGGTATAACGCATTGCGGCTGGACTGTCGCCATCTAGTGATCCGTTGTTACCATGAACATCTACATATGGTTCTTTTTGTTTCCACCATTGGCTCATTCTTATCATGGCTTCATAAATTGAAGAGTCGCCGTGAGGATGGAATAAGCCCATAACGTTACCGACGGTTTTTGCTGATTTTTTATAAGCTTTATCGTAAGTGTTTTTGTCTCGATACATGGCGTATAAAATTCTTCTTTGTACTGGTTTTAAACCGTCTCTGACATCTGGTAGGGCTCTGTCTTGTATGATTGTTTTGGAGTATCTACCAAAGCTTTCACCCATAATATCTTCTAAAGCATAGTCATAAATTTTTTTTATTATTTTATCCATTTTTTTCACATCCTAAATTACGTAATTATCTTCTAAAGAAAATTCTACATTTTCTTCTATCCATTCTTTTCGTGGTTCTACTTTATCACCCATTAGAACACTAACGCGTCGTTCTGCTAAGGCTACATCACTGATGTTTACTTTTATTAAGCTGCGTGTATTTGGGTCCATTGTTGTTTCCCATAGTTGTTGGCCATTCATTTCACCTAATCCTTTGTATCGTTGTAATTCGTATTTATTTAATTTGCTAGTTATTTCTTTACGATCTTCTTCGGTAAAGGCGTATTTTATTTCTTTACCGGATGTAAATTTATATAATGGTGGCATGGCAATAAATAGTTTGCCTGATTCAATGATGGCTTTCATGTAACGGTAAAAAAAGGTTAATAATAAGACTTGAATATGAGCACCATCGTCATCAGCGTCGGTCATTATAATTATTTTATCGTAGTTACAGTCTTTGATATCAAAGTCACTGCCAACACCGGAGCCTATGGTATGAATTATGGTGTTTATTTCTTCGTTTTTAAAAATGTCTTCTAGTTTGGCGCGTTCGGTGTTTATTACTTTTCCTTTTAGGGGTAGGATGGCTTGGAATTTTCGATCTCGCCCTAATTTTGCTGAGCCGCCGGCTGAGTCTCCTTCGACTAGAAATAGTTCGTTTTTTAGGGGGTTTCTTGATTGTGCGGGTGTTAGTTTTCCGCTTAGTGCTCGTTCTTTTTTGTCTTTGTTTTTTCCGTTACGGGCTTCGTCGCGGGCTTTTCTGGCGGCTTCTCTGACTATTTTACTTTTTACCATTTTGTTTAAGATGTTGGTGGCTATTTCTTTGTTTTCTTCTAGAAAAAATGTTAGTTTTTCTGATACGATGTTTTCTACTATTGCTCGGGCTTCTGGTGTGCCTAATTTTCCTTTTGTTTGTCCTTCGAATTGTAGGAGGTTTTCTGGTATTTGTAAACTAATAATGGCTGTTAGTCCCTCTCGGGTGTCGTTGCCGTCAAAGTTTTTGTCTTTTGGTTTTAAATAACCGTTGTTTCGGGCGTAGTCGTTAAAAACCCGTGTTATGGCGCTTTTAAAGCCGACTTCATGTGATCCGCCGTCAATGGTTTTGACGTTATTTACAAATGATATTAAATTTTCTGAGTATGTTTCGGTATATTGAATGGCTATTTCGACGTTTATTTTGTCTTTTGTGGCTTCGAAGCCGACTACTTTATGTAAGTTTTTACGGTCACTGTTTAGATATTCTACAAAGGCTTTTAAGCCATTTTCATAATGAAATTTTTCTTGTTTGTTGTCTTCTTCATCAATAACTTCGACGGTTAGTCCTTTTAATAAAAAGGCGCTTTCTTGCATTCTTTCACATATGGTTGTAAAGGAAAAAGTGTTATGGGTAAAAATACTATCGTCTGCTAAAAAGTGTACTTTGGTACCATGACGATTAGTTTTTTCGCCTTTTTGTAAAGGGATGGCTACTTTTCCGCCGTTAATAAATTTCATGTAATATTCATAGCCGTCTCTTTTAATGGTTAATTCTAAATATTTACTTAAGGCGTTTACTACGCTTGCGCCTACACCGTGTAGTCCTCCGGAAACTTTATAGCTTCCATCTTCAAATTTTCCTCCGGCGTGTAAAACGGTATATATAACTTCGGGGGTGCTTTTACCACTGGCATGCATTCCCACTGGTACTCCTCGGCCTTCGTCTGCTACGGTTATACTGTTGTCACTGTGAATTGTTATTTTTATTTTATTACCATAGTTATTTATTACTTCGTCAATTGAGTTGTCTACTAGTTCCCATACTAAATGATGTAGTCCTCTTTTGTCGGTAGAACCTATATACATTCCTGGTCGTTTACGAACGGCTTCTAGCCCTTCTAATATTTTTATTGATTTTTCATCATATTTTGTCATATAATCACCTTGTTCATTATAACACATATAATTTATTTTTGTAAATTTTTTTATAATTTAATTAAGCAGTTTTGTTTGTTGTTTTGAAAAGTAAATATAC
>JAVWOV010000033.1:0-11151 GCA_036636255.1 Bacilli bacterium | reverse complement strand
TTTATTTTACCACACTGTCCACATTTTTGTGTCTATATATCTATACTAACACCACACTGTCCACGCTTTTGCGTCTATATATATACTAACACCAGGTTTTATTTACACAGATTTATTTACAGACTCATTTTTGGACTTATAATTTTAACCCTAAACTATGTCTACATTCCATTGGACTGCATCCTCCTAAACTAATTTTAATTCTTTTTTCATTGTACCATATTAAATAATTATTTAATATATCTATGAACTCATCTATAGATCCATAATGTATATGCTTAAAAATTTCTGTTAATATTTAATATTTTTTATGACATTTTCATTTGATATTGACACATCATATTAAAAAAAGACATAAAGTCTTTTAAAATGAATCAATATTAATTCGCACTCTTCTTGAATCATTAATATAAGCAGAAGCTTGAACAAGCCTTCTAATAGCATTAGCAATACAACCGCCTTTACCAATAACTGCACCCATATCACTACTATCTACCATAACTTGAATAACAATAAAGTCATCTACATCAGCAAATTGTTTTACCGATACTAATTCTTTTTCTTTAGCAATGTTTTTAACTAAAAATTCTGTTAAACTAACTAATTGCATACTAACATCCACTCTTGGTATTTTTTGATTCATGAAACTTTTTCATAATTCCTTGCTTACTAAGTAAATCTCTAACGGTATCTGTTGGAATTGCTCCTGTCTTTAACCATTTTAATGCTAATTCTTCATCAATGTTTATTACTGTTTTATCTTCAATTGGATTGTACGTTCCAATACTTTCGATAAATCTTCCATCTCTAGGTGATCTAGAATCAGCCGCTACAATACGATAAAACGGTTTTCTTTTAGCACCCATTCTTTTTAATCTCAATTTAACTGCCATATATTTTCCTCCATTTCATATATTATATATTATCATAAAAAAAGTATGGTGTCAACATTTTTTTGTTGACACTATACTATATGTAATCTTCTTTAACATTATCATCAATTTCTTTTAAAACATCATCCGTAACCTCATCATCAATTTCATCCCAAGGTTCTTCATCTTCTTCAATAGAAATTTTCATTTTTGTTTCACCAACAAGTTCAATACCTAATTCTTTTTCAATATAAAAATCAATCATACCATTTTGACCAATTTCTACTTTACTACAATTTGGTTGTGCAAGTGTTCTTACAATAATATCTGTATCTCCACTTAAATCAGCATCACTACGAACTTTAACGTTAAATAAATCATTATAATCAATTTTTTTATTAATAACGGTTGTTTTTGAATCATTGTCATATGAATACCAAATATTAACATCATATGATCCGTCAACACCGACCTTGTCTCCTGATTTATAACCTTTAAATTTATGATTAATTACCCAACAACCAAGGACTGTAGTTGGCTGTTCTTTAGTATCTAAGGTATAGTTATTTTTAAAATACTTTTTACCCTTACCGACAATAGCTTTTGTAACAATTTCCTTATAAAGTGCCACTTTATCCCTCCTCACTTTAATTTATGCAAAAAAGGAATAAAAGTTAACAAAAAAAATAGTTTTTTAAACTATTTTTAGATTGTAAAATCTTTTATTTAACAATAACACCATCCATGCTCCATGTTTTAATACTTTTAATTTTAACCTTGACAATATGGCCAATATTAGAAATATCTCCGGTGACATTAACTAGTTTCATTGTATCAGTATACCCCATTAACATATTGGGTTTTTTCTTACTATTTTGTTCAATTAAGACATCTACTATTTTATCTTGATATTTTAAGTTTGCTTCATTAGAATACTTATTAATAAGCTCATTTAATATTTGTAATCGTTTATTTTTAATATCTAAACTAACATTATCAATCATTTTAGCTGCAGGTGTTCCTGCTCTAGGTGAGAAAATAAAGGTAAATGCTGAATCAAATTTACAGATGTTTACGACATCTAAGGTTTCTTTAAAATCTTCTTCGCTTTCATTAGGAAAACCTACAATAATATCAGTTGTTATTGCTACTCGGGGAATACTGTTTTTTAGTTTATTAAATAGTTCTATATAACTTTCTTTTGTATATCTTCTTCCCATCTTCTTAAGAATTTTATTAGATCCTGCTTGTAATGGTAAATGAATATATGGTAAAACATTAGAGTTATTTTTAATAGCTTCGATCATATCATCATTAAAATCCCATGGATGACTAGTTACAAAAAAAATTCTTTTAATGCCTGTTTGAGCAACGGCATTTAGTAAATCGGCCATATTATAATTAATTGCTAAATCCTTACCATAGGCATTAACATTTTGGCCTAGTAGAGTTACTTCTTGGTAACCATCTTTAATTAATTCTTTAATTTCGTCAATAATATTATTAGGAAGTCTGCTTCGTTGTTTACCACGTGTATAAGGTACGATGCAATATGTACAGAACTTATCACAACCATACATAATATTTATCCAAGCTTTATATTTACTAGCACGTTTAACTGGCATATTTTCTATAATATTACCTTGATTACTTAAAACTTCTATTTCTAATTGTTTAGTTGTTAAAGATGTACTTATAATAGCTGGTAAATCATTAATATTATGAGTACCAAAAACAATATCTAACCATTTAAATTTATTCTTGATTTCTAATGCTACAGCTTCTTCTTGGGCCATACAACCACAAATTCCTACCATGATATGAGGTTTACTAGCTTTTAAATGTTTAATTCGACCAATCATTCCGAAAACTTTGTTATGAGCATTTTCTCTAATAGCACATGTATTTAATAAAATTAAATCAGCTTCATCCATTATTAATGCTTCAGTAAAGCCCATCAACTCTAAGATAGCTTTAATGTTTTCTGTGTCATGTTCATTCATTTGACAACCATAAGTTTTAATAAAATATGTTTTGTTAAAACATAAATTAAGATATTGATTATCAATTTCAAAATTATTAATAGCAACTTTGTCTTTAGTTCTTACCTTCGCCTCACAAAAATTTGGTAACAATTTAATCACTTCTTTTCTTAAAAAATAATATCATATTTTATATATAAATGCAATTTTTAAAAATTAAATGTTAATTAATTTTTTCGAATTGTGATTTATATAAATCAGCATAAAAACCATTTTGTTTTATTAAATTATTATGATTACCTGTTTCTACAATATTACCATCATTCATAACAATAATTAAATCAGCATTTTTTATTGTTGATAAACGATGAGCAATAATAAACGTAGTTCGATCTTTAATTAATTCATCCATTGCTTTTTTTATTAAAACTTCTGTTCTTGTATCAACTGAAGAGGTTGCTTCATCTAAAATTAAAATTTTAGGATTAGCTAAAATAGCCCGAGCTAATGTTAATAATTGTTTTTGACCTTGCGAGATATTATTTGCTTCTTCGTTTATTACCATATTATATCCATTAGGTAATGTTTGTATAAAATGATGAATGTCGGCTTTTTTAGCGGCCCAAATAACCTCGTCATCTGAAGCTGTTAGGCGACCATAGCGAATATTTTCCATAATGGTTCCACTAAATAACCATGTTTCTTGTAAAACCATACCAAATATTTTTCGTAGATTTAAGCGTTCAATAGTTTTTATATTATGACCATCAATTAAAATTTGCCCAGCTGTTACATCGTAAAAACGCATCAATAATTTAACCATCGTTGTCTTACCTGCTCCCGTTGGTCCTACAATGGCTACTTTTTGACCGTTTTTCACTTTAATACTAAAGTCATTTATTACTATTTTATCATTATAACCAAATTGTACATGTTCAAAATCAATATTACCAACTAATTCATCCGAGTTTATACCATCACTAATTACTTTTGCTTCTGTTTCTTCTTCTAGAAATTCAAAAATTCGTTCAGCTGATGCTACTAATGATTGTATCATATTCATTACTTGTGCTATTGTGGTAATTGGTTGGGTAAATTGGCGCATATATTGAATAAATGATTGAATATTTCCTACTGTTATCTTACCTTTAATGGCTAAATAACCACCAACAATTGCTACTAAAACATAACCAACATTACTAATAAATGCCATAATTGGTTGCATAAGTCCGGATAAAAACTGACTCTTTAAAGATGAATCACATAAAACATTATTTAGAGAGTTAAAATGTAAAAAATAATCATCTGATGCATTAAAAGCCTTAATAACTAAATGACCAGTATACATTTCTTCAATTTCACCATTAACATGACCTAAATAATCTTGTTGTCGTTTAAAATACTTTTGTGATTTTTTAACTACTACCATTATTAATAATGCTGCTAATGGTAAAATAAATAAAGCCATTATAGTCATTACAATACTTATTGATAACATCATTACAAATATTCCTACCAGGGTTACCGTTGCGGTAATTAATTGAACGGCTGATTGGTTTAAACTTTGTGATAATGTATCTACATCATTAGTAATAATTGATAAAACTTCACCATTGCTTTTTTTATCAAAATATTTCATTGGTAAATTTTTTAATTTTTCAGCAATATCTTTCCGCATATTGTAGGTTATTTTTTGGGTAACTTTTGTCATAATAAAACCTTGAATAAATGAAAAAATAGTGCTTAGTATATATAAACCAATTAATGTTAATAAAATGCCGGCTATTTTGGAAAAATCAATACCACCAATTCCATTGATTTTATTCATTAATCCATTAAATATTTCGGTTGTAGCATTACCTAAAATTTTAGGACCAACAATCGCAAAAATGGTACTAGAAATAGCAAAAATAATTACTAAAATCAAAGAAAATTTATATTTTGCTATATATTTTAATAATTTTTTTATTGTTCCTTTAAAATCTTTAGCTTTGGTAACTACTTGATTGGGGCTTTTTTTAATATTCATTTTTATCAAGCTCCTCCTTTGACAATTGAGATAAAGAGATTTGTTTATATATTTCACAATTATTCATTAAATAATTGTGTGTTCCTTTACCAACAATTTTTCCTTTATCAATTACTATAATTTGATCAGCTTTTATAATTGAGCTTATTCTTTGGGCAACTATTAATTTAGTACTTCCTTTAGTTTCTAAAGCTAGTGATGCTCTTAAATTACTGTCTGTTTTATAGTCAAGAGCGGAAAAACTATCATCAAAAATATAAAATTCTGGATTAATGGCAATAGCGCGCGCTATTGATAAACGTTGTTTTTGACCACCAGAAATATTGATACCGCCTTGTGAAATAGGAGTCAATAGTTTATCTTCTGTGTTCATAATAAATTCTTCTGATTGGCTAATTCGGGCAGCTTTTAGTAATTGTTCTTTTGTCAATTTTTTATTACCAAAGGCTATATTTGATTCAATTGTTCCGGTAAATAAAATACCTTTTTGAGGAACATAACCTATTTTAGCTCTAAGTACGTTTAAAGGGAAATCTTTTATATCAATGCCATCAATTAAAATTTTACCGCTCGTTATATCAAAAAAACGAGGGATTAAATTAATTAAAGTGGATTTACCACTGCCCGTTGATCCAATGAAAGCTGTGGTCGTTGCTTTTTCTATTTTAAAGGAAATGTCTTTTAAAACATCTTCTATAGCATCGGCATAGCGAAAATAAACATGTTTAAATTCTATTGTCCCTTTTTTATTTTTATCACATTTTATGGGCTTATTGGTATCTTTAATGGTTAAATCTTGATTAAGAATTTCGTTTGTTCTTCTAATAGAAACAAATGCTCGTGGTAACATAATACTAACCATGGAAATCATTAAGAAGGCCATAATAATTTGCATAGTGTATGTAATAAAAGCCATCAATGTTCCTACTTGCATTGTACCTAAGTCAACACGATTAGCACCGACCCAAACGATTAAAACGCATATTCCATTCATAATAAACATCATAGAAGGCATCATAATCGTCATAATACGGTTAATAAATAGGTTTGTTTTGGTTAAGTCAACGTTAGCTTTATCAAATCTTTTTTCTTCATGTTTTTCTGTGTTAAAAGCTCTTATAACTGGTAAACCGGTTAATATTTCTCGTGAAACTAAATTTAATTTATCAATTAATGTTTGCATGATTTTAAATTTTGGCATAGCTATGACAAATAAAATAATTACTAAGCTCAAAATAGTCAATATTGCTACACCTATAATCCATGACATCGAGCTATTGCTAACTTTAGACAAGGCTCCTAAACCAATAATAGGAGCATATAAAATAACTCTTAATAACATTACTAGTAACATTTGAATTTGTACTATATCATTAGTACTTCTTGTTATTAATGAAGCTGTTCCGTATTTTTTGAATTCACTACTGGAAAAAAGCATTATTTTTTGAACTACTTCACCTCTCAAGTCACGACTAAATGACGTGGCTATTTTACTTGAATAATAGGTAACAATAATGGCTATTATCATTGATAATAATGCTAATGATAACATTTTTAAACCAATTATAATAATGTAATTCATTTGTAATTGGTCTAAGTTAATACCTATTTCTTTATATTCCTTTTGATTGTTGTTATTAATCATTCCTAAAAGAATATTATCATCATATTTAGTAAGTTGTTTACTAAATATTGTTCTTATATCTTTTGTATTTAGAGTTTTAAAATCAATAGTACTATTAGGTAGTGTTGGTTTTATTTGTTTATTATGTGGTGCTGATAAGTTGGCAGCAATTAAATAGGGTATTTTAATACTTTGTGCTAATTTGGTAGTTTCTTTTTTGTTAAGATCATTTAAAATATATAATGGTTCTTTACTTAAAAGAGGATATTTTTTTAAATACTTTTGATAATTTTCTTTACTTAAATTGTTTTTATTAATTAAAGTATAATTTGCAGTGATGATTTTTTTCTCTGTTTCTTTAGCAAACATTAAAACCTTATCTAATGATGTAGCACGAATAACTATTGGTACACTTTTTTCTATTCCTTTTTGTTGAATACCAATATTAACTATTCGTGCTGTGTAATCTGGTAGTGATAAATCACATAATGCCTGTAAAAAAAGTAATACCACAACTAAACAAATGGCAAATGTGTATTTTTTTAAAATGTGTAATGTTTTTTTCAATGTTCATCCTCCTTATTTAAGTTATTGACTATTTTTTTCATTAATAGTAACATTTGTTTTTTTTCTTGATTGGTAAAGTTTGTTAACATGATTTTAATATTATTATGCCTTTTTTGATAAAAACGTTTGGCAATATTTTTCCCGTTATCGGTTAATTTTATTTTAAAACCTCTTATTTTATCGTTTTCTTTAGTGACATAACCCTTGATAATTAAATCTTTTATTGCTCTAGTAGTATTTGCTTTATTAATATCAACCATTTTGGTCAATTCGTTTAATGTTAAGCCTTCTTTGTTTTGAAAAAGATACATTAAATGCATTGCTTGTATGTGCGTAAGTGATAAACTTGATAAAAAAACATTGTTGTTTTTTTTCATCTGTTTTTTAATTTGATCGAGATATATTGGTAATGTGTCAATATCCATAATTCCTCCTAGGTTGCGTGCGCAACATAAATAATTATATGCGAAAAAAAAAATAATGTCAATAATTTCGGCATTATTTTTAAATATTATATAGCTTTCCTTTGTGGTGCTAATTGATCTTCATCGATATATAAATCTTTTCTTTTACCAAGCGTTTTAAAAACAATAATCATTTCTTTATTTTTTGAAATTTTATCGTGATTTTCATATTGATTGACGAAACAATCCCCACACATAATTTTTCTATCGGTTAGTTCTTTTTTTATTTTTTCAAATAATTTTTTTACTTTTTCTATTTCGTTTTCTTCACAATAACTACCTATGATAAGATTTTTAACTATGGTTGAATTTTCTAATGAGGTTAAACATTCAATTAAATTTTCATTTGTTAAATAAATGAAAAAGCCGTCATATTTTTCTAAATTATCGTTATACTCTACTGATTTTATCTGTGGAAGATTATTGCTTTTACTTTTTGATTTGTTATTAACATATTCTACTAAAGAAACTTCTTGAATTTTATTGATTTGACCATATACTTTACTTGGATCACTTTTTAATTGACCTAATATACATCGTAAAAATTTTGTTTTTAAATTAGAATTATTCATAACATTTCTCCTAATATAATGTGATTATAGATATTTAATCACATTTTCTTTATTATTTAGATTTTTGTAATGAGATATCTATAAACTCATTTTATTATAATATTTTTTATATTATAATATTTGTAAGTGTTAGAGTGGTTTTAGCTTTCTCCTTGATCATTTGGACCTTATTAAAGACTAAAGCCCCTACTTTACAAATGGATATAAATAAGTTGGATAAGGATTAGTTTTATCTATTGCCTTTGATTTATCGTTAGGTTATATCTTGTAAAGTTATAAGAGGGTTGCCTTATTACTATTAATCCAATTATCAATACTATTAATAATGTTCTAGTTTCTATGGAAGATACTGGTTCTTACTGGCTTTCACTATATTCTGCTTTAAATGATAAAGATTTTAATGTTTCTGTTTATAATCCTTATCAAATTAAAGCTTATCGAGGGGCTTATAATAATAGAAAGCAGAAAAATGATACTATCGATTTTATTATTATTGCTGATTACTTAAGAGTATTTGGTAGTCAAACTACCACTTTACCTAAAGACGATTTATTATCTTTAAAAACCTTAACTAGATTTAGAAGTGGTTTTGTTGATAGTATTGCTACTTCTAAAACTCAAGTGATTGGTATTTTAGATAAAGCTTTTCCTGAATATAAGAAAGCTTTTTTTGAAACTTTTGGTGTAACTTCTAAACAAGTTCACCTTAATTATCCTACACCTGATGATATTCTTAAAATTAATCTTACCAAATTATCTAACTTGTTATCTAAACATTCTAAGGGTCCTTTAGGTAAATCAAGTGCTTTGAATTTAAAATCTTTGGCTAAAAATTCTTTTGGCATTAAATTTACTAATGAGAAAACTTCTAAAAGAGGTTCTCCTTATCCCAGACATGCTATTTATGTTGCTACATTAGTCGCTATGTCTAACGATTCTACATTAAGGACTTATTATGGCCAAAAAATTTCAGAAGGTAAGCATCACTACGTTGCATTAGCGGGAATATCTCGTAAGATATTAACTATTATCTACTACATTCTTAAAGAAGATAGAGACTATATTAAATACGATGATATTCATTAATTAACCACTATAATTTTTAAAAAGTTTACACCTTTAGGTGTTTTAAGTCATGAAATAATTTAATAAAAATACATTTTCATACTATTTCATAAATTTTTATTATTTTTCTCTTTACACATTATAGTTGGTTTTTATATTAATTAATATAATATTAAAAAGTAACCCAAGTTTTATACTTCTTGCATTACTACTAAAATCATCGGACGACATTCGGTTTCTTTGTAAAAATAAGTACCAACTTTATCTCTGATGCCTGATTTTATCTTATTGAAATCGACATAGTTAGGTTTTATATGAGTTTTTACAACTTGTAAAGAAAGTTTACGTGCTTCTTTTATTAAATCGATATTGTCTTTTACATATATAAATCCTCTAGTCATAATTTCTGGACCAGCCAAAATTTCTTTAGTTTCTCTATTCAAAGTAACTGTTACCAAGACAATTCCATTATCACTTAAGGCTTCACGATCTTTTAAAACTAATTCGCCAATATCACCAACTGTTTTACCATCAATTAGTATTTCATCTGTTTTAACTATTTCATTATTACTAACTACTTTACTATCAATGAATGTTACCACTTGACCATTTAATTTAAGTAAAATGTTTTCGTCTTTCATTCCTATTTTTCTAGCAATTTCGACATTAGCAACTTGATGACGATATTCACCAATAACAGGAAAATAATATTTTGGTTTCATTAAATCTAGCATTAGCATTAAGTCTTCGCTGGAAGCATGATGGGATAAATACTTTTTTGTTGGTAAATTAACTAAATTAGCTCCTGTTTGGGCAATTACATCAAATAACTTTGCAGCTGTTTTTTCATTACCGTCATAAACTGGTGATGCAAATAAAATGGTGTCTGTTTCTTTTAATTTAACGAATTTATCGTAACCTTTAGCAATTCTTTTTAAGTTAGAAAAAGGTTTTTCTCTTTCATCAGAAACAATAATAACAACATTTTCTTCATTGATACCATTTATTTTCATAATTCTTTTTTTATCGAATTTAACATAACCGGTATCAATGGAATGAATTAATATTTCTTGTAATTCTTTTCCTAAAATAATAATTTTACGATCAGTTTTCATGATTTCATCAAATAGTTCTTGAATACGATATAACTGTGCTTGTAATACATTAAATAAAACCCGTCCTTCGCTACGATTTAATGTTTCACTAATCATTTGTCTAATTCGATGATTAGGTGATGTAAAGCCTAGTTTATCAGCGTAACTAGATTCACTTAATAAACATAATACTCCTTGTTTACCAACATAAGCCAATTTCCCAATGTCTGTTTTATAACACCCAAGCATTGTTGGGTCAAAAACAAAATTCCCGGTATAAAAAATAGCTCCTTGATCAGTGTACAAAACATAACCTACATTATCGGGAACCGAATGGGTTAAGCTAATTGGAAAAATATAGCAACTACCAATTTTAATTTTATGATGAACTTTAATTTCATGTAAATTAACGGTACTAAGTGATTCATTTATTAATTCTCTTTTAAGCATTTCGACAGTAAACGCTGTTGCATAAATAGGCATATCTGGTAAATCAACTAACATGTCGGCAATTGCTCCTGTTTGCTCGTTATGACCATGGGTAATAAATAATCCTTTAATTCTTTTTTTGTTTGCTTTTAAATAATCATAGTTAGGAATGATATAATCAACTCCTAACATTTTATCCTCCGCATATTTCAATCCCGCATCAAAAACATATATATCATTATCTACTTCTACAATATACATGTTTTTTCCTAATTCGTTTAGGCCACCTAAACTAAATATTTTTATTTTACTCATAATACTCCTTTCATTTGATTCGTATAAAATCTAGATTAATTATAACAGAAATTATTAAATTAGTCTAGTTTTAAATTTTTCAACAGTGAAAAAGAGTAAATTTTCTTCGCAATGTTTTTTTGATATAATTACTATATA
>JAVWOV010000032.1:0-11428 GCA_036636255.1 Bacilli bacterium | reverse complement strand
CATACTATTTTTATACAATTCTATTACAAGATATTCCATTTACATTATACTATATATATTGTTGTTTGCATAGTGTACTTATCATTTTTGATAATGTGATTGAATTGCTAAAGTAAATTGATATATATATAAGATTTAAACAATTTAGTCTTGCACACTATTGAGCAAAACCTCTTTTGAATGCAAAAAAATATTTGATTTCATTAATATAATACCATTTTTTTGAAATTTTTCAACAAAAAAATGCAAATTTCATCAATTAAAACTTGCATTCCATTACTTTTGTCAAAAAGTTTAATTTAACTTTTCAATTGAGCTTTTGATAATGTGATATCTTTTAGTATATTATATTATCTTTTATATAAGGTGGTGATATTATGATAGCAGACACTATAAAAGAGATTAGAAACAATTCTAATATGACTCAAAGTGAATTTGCTAAAAAACTCGGTATTACACGTTCTAGTATAAATGCCTGGGAAATGGGTATATCAGTTCCTTCAACTCAATATGTAGTTGAACTTGCTAACTTATTTAATGTATCAACTGATTATATTTTAGGACTATCTACAACTAAAATTATTAATATTGATAATTTATCCGATAATCAAGTAAAAGTCATATATGCTCTATTAGAATGCTTTAAACAAGGTAATGATGAGGCATAAACATTTTCAATATTAACTATGTAAGTTTTTCTCATGTTTGTAAAATAAAAACGGTAAGATAAAATCTTATCGTTTTTGTTTAGACTATTTTTCAAGTCTTATATTAACAGCAAACCCACCAACAAAGTAGTAAAAGTTCGTGTTATTTTCACTTGGCAGACACTCATATTATCGAACTCTAAGTTTCTGTTATACTCCGTCTTTACCGATTGCCATCTATAATAGCAAAAAACATAAAAATTTCAAATTTTGTAATTTAAAATTTTTATGTTCAACATTATATGTGTTATACTAACAGTGGTGATAAAATGTATGATGTAATAATAATAGGTGCAGGCCCAGCTGGTTTAATGGCGGGGATAAAAATATCTGGTCGAGTTTTATTTATCGAAAAAAATAAACAGGCTTTAAAAAAATTATTATTAACGGGTAATGGACGGTGTAATATTACCAATTTAAAAGATAATCAAACGTTTTTAAATAATATTCATAATAAAAAATATCTTTTTAGTGCACTTAATAATTTTGGACCACAAGAAATATATGATTTTTTTTCTAGAAATAATGTTTTATTAAAGGAAGAAAAAGATAATCGTTTATTTCCTAAAAGTGATAAGTCAGTTGATATTGCAAATGTTTTATTAAAAAATAATTCTCATCCTATTAATTATCAGGAAACTGTTCGACAAATAAAAATAAATAATCATATAAAAGAAGTAATTACTGATAAAAATATGTATAAAACAAAAAATATAATTGTTGCTACTGGAGGGTCAAGTTATCAGTATACTGGTAGTACGGGGGACAATATAAAATTTGCTAAGATGGTTAATCAAGAAGTAACAGATATATATCCTTGTGAAGTGGGAATTACATTAGTGAATAATCCATCTTTAGCAGGTATTTCTTTAGATTTGGTTGTTGTAACTTATTTAAAAAAACAAACGACAGGTAATTTAATTTTTACTCATCATGGGTTAAGTGGGGAGGCTATTATGAATATGAGTGAAAATATTTATCAAAACAAAGAGAAGAATTTAACTATTGATTTATGTCCTCATCAAACAACGAGAGAAATATTACAATTGATTAGTGATTTTGATCGTAATAAACAGTTGAATACATGCTTGAATATGCTTTTTCCTAAGAAGTTAAGTAATTATATAATAGAAATAAATAATTTTTCTTCTTGTAAAATAAAAGAATTAAACGAAAAGCAAATAATGGCGGTTATTATGACAATTAAAAATTGTCCCTTTATCTGTCAAAAGGTTAATAGTTTGGACTATGCTTATATAACTGGAGGAGGAATAGATATGAATTATATTAATACAAAAACGATGGAATCAATTAATAACCCAGGTCTTTATTTTATTGGGGAGACCCTTGATATTCATGGTCCAGTTGGTGGTTATAATTTAACAATTGCTTTAGCTACTGGTTATACAGCAGGCATTAGTATAGGAGTAAAAAATGATTAAAAATGTTAAAAAATTAAAAAAAATTAAAATAGTTTTTGAAGATAAAAATATTATTGTTGTGGATAAGCCAGCTAATTTATTGACTATATCTACTAATAATGAGAAAGAACGAACTATGTTTCATCAGGTTTTATCTTATGAAAAAAAGAAAAATAAAAATAATAAAATATTTATTGTTCATCGTTTAGATAAAGATACAAGTGGTTTAATGCTATTTGCTAAAAATGAGAAAATCAAAAAAATACTTCAAGATAACTGGGATCAAATGGCTAAATTGCGAGGTTATATTGCTGTTGTTGAAGGAAAGGTTGAACAGCAAAAAGGTACTATTAAATCATATTTAAAAGAGAATGCTAATTATGTGTCAGCATCAACTAAGCAAAAAAGTACTGGTAAATTAGCTATTACTAAATTTGAAAAATTAAAAACTAGTAAAAATTATAGTCTATTACAAATAGAAATTTTAACGGGGCGGAAAAATCAAATAAGAGTTCATTTAAAAGAAATGAATCATCCGATAATTGGTGATAAAAAATATGATGCTATTACTAATCCTTTACAAAGACTTGGACTTCATGCTAATATATTAGAAATATATCATCCTATAACAAAAGAATTAATGAAATTTGTTAGTAAAACACCAGTAAAATTTACGGATATGTTTTCTAAAAAAGAAAAAACAAAATGAGGGAAAATATTAAAAAAAATTAAATAAAATATTATTAAATATATCCATAAAAAAAAGACAATTATTATTGATTGTCTTTTAAAATATTGTTATCGACAAAGCCACTTGGAAATTCGTAAACATAGAAAACAGCTTTTTTTGGTAAAATAATTTTAAATGGTGATAGTTTTTTATAAATAAATAATATTTGATGATTAATATCTGTCATAATGACATCAATTTTTGTGAACATAAAAAATGTATGAATACTATTACAATGGGGGAAACATAAGCCATTTTTAATTGTTTTTTTAAACATGTTTCCTTTTAAACGACTAAAAAAAGATTGACATGTTATTATTTCGATTGTTTTATTATTAATTATTAATTTCATCAAATCACCATAAATACTATAACATATCTAAAATTAATTGACAAATTTAGTTAAAAAAGATACAATTATAATAGTAAATGCTATGGAGGTTTAAAGATGAAAAAAATAGGACATAAAGGTCAAGCGTTGGTTGAATACTTGCTTATTATTGCCGTTATTAGTGTGGTGGTTGTTAGTATAGTTAAACTATTGGGTGGTTATTTACAAGATTCTATGACTAAATCATCATGTTCTTTGATTGATAAACAATATGTCGAAGGGGCTAAACCTGGTGACGGCACATGTGCTGATTAGATATGGAAAATATCTTTTTTTAAGTTGATAAGGGTGTGAAAAAAATGAGAAACAAAGGTCAAGCATTAGTCGAATTTATTATTATTTTACCTGTTTTAATTCTTATACTAATGACTATTGTTGACTTAGGCAATATCATTTATAAAAAATATCAGCTGGAAAATGATGTTGATTATATTAGTGATTTGTATCAGGAAAAACAACAAGAAGCTATTGATAATTATACTTTAAAAAATAATTTGATTATTAATTATGAAAAGAGTTTTAATCAATTAACTATTCATTTAAGTAAAAAAGTAACTATAAATACGCCTGGTTTAAATAAGGTTTTACCAAAACCTTATATATTAAAAGTAAAAAGAGTGATGTATGATGAATAATAAAGGCCAGGTTTTAGTACTATTTGTTTTAATTTTACCTTTGTTGATAAGTCTTATGTGTATTGTTGTTTCATTTGGAAATCAATATTTGGTTAAAAGAAATGTCGATAATAATATTAAACAAGCTATTAAATATGGTTTGAAACATTTAGATGATGAAAATGTAAAAAGTAAGATGTCTTATTTATTAAAAGAAAATATTACTGATATCGATTCGTTATATATTGATGTTAGTAATAATAAAATAACTGTTAGTATTATTGTTATTAAAAATAATATTTTTAAAATGTTAACTTTAAAAAACAATAATGAAATAAAAGCTAATTATACTGGTTATATAGTTAATAATAATTTAAAAATAATTAAGGAATAGAGGTGCCATATGGCTATAAATAAAGCTAAGATATTTACTATTACTTCGGTTAAAGGTGGAACTGGTAAGACGATTACGGTACTAAATTTGGCAGGAACATTTAGTAAACTAAAAAAAAGGACTTTAATAATTGATTTGGATTTATATAGTGGTAATATTGCTGCTAATTTAAATATCGATGATAATAATGATATTTATAAATTAGTAAGTGACTTAAGTAATAATTTGTTTGATTATTTAGAAAATTATATAACTAAGTATAATGAATTTATTGATGTGATTGCAGCTCCACGTGATCCGAGGTTTGCTAGTAAAATAAATAGTAAGTATTTAGAAATAATTTTAGCTCGAGCTAGTATGAAATATGATGTTATTTTAATTGATACGAATCATATTATTGATGAAATTAATTTAACGGCTATGGATTTAAGTGATAACATATTATATATTATTAACAATGATTCGATGGATTTAAAAAACATGAAAACGATGATATCTATTTTTAAAGATATGGATAAAAGTAATTATAAAGTTATATTAAATGAATCTACTAAAAAAACGACTAAATATTTTACTAAATATGATATTAAAAACATTATTAAAGATAATGTTGATTATACTATTCCAGATGTTTTTTATATTAAGACAATTGATCATTATATTTTAAATGGTCAAATATTAACTTTGAATAAAAAAATTATAGCCAATAATAAAAAAGCAATAAATAATTTTGTTTTAATTGCAAATGCATTGTTAAAAGAAAAAAAGTAAAATAGGAGGGGTAAAATGGCTAACAAAAAATTTATTGATGAGTTTAATGTTGAAGTTAAAGCAATATCACATAAGAGTATTAATGATTATGAAGCTTTTCCTAATAAAACTTTATTGGATGATTTAAGAAATAAAATAATTCAAAATTTAATTGATCATAATTTATCGACTAGTAAAAACATGAGTGAATTTGTTCGTAATGAAATTGATAAAACTTTAGAAGGTTATGATTTATCAAATATTGAAAGAAGTTATATATATAATTTAATTGATAATGAAATTAATGGTTATG
Source organism: Bacilli bacterium (assembly GCA_036636255.1). Lineage (GTDB taxonomy): Bacteria > Bacillota_I > Bacilli_A > RF39 > UBA660 > CALVXC01. Next base: position 6,108 of record JAVWOV010000032.1, on the reverse strand, counting down.
GACCAATAACGGAATTGTTGGAGGATCCAAGTATAACAGAAATAATGGTTAATAATAAGGACGAAGTTTATATTGAATTAGATGGTAAAGTGATTAAGGATGATAGTATATCATTTATTAATAGTGATCATATTATAAGAACTATTCAAAGATTAATTCAACCACTTGGTAGAACAATTGATACGGCTAATCCAATGGTTGATGCGCGGTTAGCAGATGGTTCTAGATTAAATGCGGTTATTCCACCTTTATCAATTCACGGTCCAGTTTTAACTATTAGAAAATTTCGTCAGGAATTACAGTCAATTGATGATATTTTAAGAAATGGTGCACTTACACCTTATATGGCTCGTTTTTTAGAAGCGTGTGTTTTAGCTAAATTAAATATTATTATATGTGGGGGGACAGGTAGTGGTAAAACAACTTTATTAAATATTTTATCTACTTTTATTCAGGATGATGAAAGAATTATAACTATTGAGGATGCGGCTGAATTAAAGTTACAACAAAAACATGTTATTTCTTTAGAAACAAGATTAGTTAATTATGAAAAAGAAGGAGAAATAACGATTCGTGATTTAGTGATAAATTCTTTAAGAATGCGCCCTGATCGTATTATTGTTGGGGAGGTAAGGGGCAAGGAAGCGTTTGATATGTTACAAGCTATGAATACAGGTCATAGTGGTAGTTTAACTTCTCTTCATGCTAATTCTCCGGCGGATGCGTTAGATCGTTTAGAGACTATGATATTGATGTCAGGAATTGAAATACCGATTAAGGCTATTCGTGGTTATATGGAAAGTGCAATTAATATTGTTGTTAATGTAGCTAGATTAAGCGATGGTAGAAGAAAAGTAACTAGTATTTGTGAAATAACAGGTATTAAAGATGATGTTGTTCAATTAAAAGAAATATTTGGTTTTAAGCAAACAGGATTATTACCAAATGGGGAAGTAATTGGCGAATTTTTAATGCATAAATATAAGCCAAAAGTAATTGATAAAATTAATTCACGAGGGATTGACTGTATAAAAGATATATTTGGATAAGAGGTGAGTTATGGAAGGATTTAATATTAGTGCTCAAGAAAAATACATAAATGATGATATAACGGTTGTTTTTACTCCGTCTTCTTCTGTAACAAAGTATGAATATGTTGTTTATAAGGATAATAATGTTGTGGATCAGAAAACTATTAAGCAAAAAAGTGCTACTTCTATTTTATTAAATGAAACAGGTTCTTATAAAATAGAGGTAAAAACATATGATTATTATAATAGACAAACGGTAATAAATAGTGGTAATTATAATATTGATAAGGAAAGCCCGGTTATTAGTTTAAATGATTCAATAATAGAAATGCATACTGGTGATATATTAAAACCACTTGAAGGTATTACGGTAACTGATAAAATAAGTGGCAATTTAATTAAACAAACTAAAACTAATATAAATGAACTTAATTTAAATAAAACGGGTTTGAAAAATTTGACTTATACGGTTAGTGATGAGGCTGGTAATACAGCTAGTAAGAGTGTTCCTATAAATGTTATTCAATCAAATACTAGTACTTTATTTGTTGTTCAATTAAGTATAATATGTCTTTTGTTTATTGTTGCTGGTTTAATTGTTTTTTATCGGCGTAGTATGAAATTAGAAAAACGAATTACAAAATATAGTGTTGAACCATTAAAGGATAATTCTTTAGCGCTTTTTGATAGCTTTTTTAGTTTTTATAATAAACAGGTTAAGAAGATTGCTAAAATATTATCTAAAGCAAAAATTATTAATAAATATGCACAAAGATATGAAAAATATGTTTTTATTTTAAATAAATCATATAAATCGGGATTGGAATTTGTTGCTTCTAAAGTATTAATATCATTTATTTTTCTTTTTATAGCTATTTTTAGTAAGACTATTCAATATGAAATATTAAGTATCTACGAAATATGTTTTCCTTTTATTATAGGCTTTTTTATGCCAGACATTGTTTATATATCTAAGTATAATATTCATCGTAAAAAAATAGAGAATGATTTACTACAGGCAATTATTATTATGAATAATGCTTTTAAATCGGGGCGTAGTATTACGCAAGCTATTTTATTAGTAACGACCGAATTAGAAGGATCAATTGCTGAAGAATTTAAAAAAATAAATTTAGAATTATCTTTTGGTTTAAGTATTGATGTTGTTTTTAAACGGTTTTCTGATCGAATAAAATTAGAGGAAGTTGTTTATTTAACAGCTTCGTTATCAATTTTAAATAAAACGGGAGGTAACATTATTAAGGTGTTTTCTTCGATTGAAAAATCTTTATTTGATAAGAAAAAATTAAAATTAGAATTAGCATCGTTAACGGGTAGTTCTAAGTTAATTATATATTGTTTATTTTGTGTACCGATTTTATTTGTGATATTTGTAAATGCGATTAATCCAGGTTATTTTACACCTTTTTATACTTCTAAAATAGGTGGTATATTACTGGCGGTTATTATAATATTATATATTTTATATATTGTTTGTATTAAAAAAATAATGAAAATAAGGATGTGAAATAATGGCAAGTAAAAATAATCTTATTCGTAAAATTTATCGTGAAAAAGATTTAGAAAAAATTGAGCGAAAAATTGATATGCTGGGTGATAATAATAAATTTGATGCTGTAACATTTACTAATATAAGAATTGTTACTTCCCTTATTGTTTTTTTTGTAGTATTATATATAGCGACAATTGGTTATTTTTTTGCCCCGTTTTTTACTATTATTTATTATTATTTATTTGAGTATGTTTTAATTGAAAGACCATATCGTCAGCGTATTAAAAAGTTAGATTATGAAGCTTTATATTTTTTTGAAATATTAACGTTAACTATAGAATCTGGTCGCAATTTGGAACACGCTTTAGAAATAGCTGTTTTTAATGTTGAATCGGAATTATCGAATGAATTTAAAAAAACTTTGTTTGAAATGAAATTTGGAAAAACATTAATTGAAGCTTTGGAAAATATGAAATATCGGATTCCATCGGAAACAATAAATAATATAATTTTAAATATTACACAGACAAGTGTTTTTGGTAATAGTATTATAAAAACGCTTTATACACAAATAGACTTTTTGCGGGAAAAACAAATTCTTGATGTTAAGGGTCAAATTAATAAAATTCCTAATAAGATAAGTATTATATCTGTTTTGTTTGTGGTGCCGTTAATTCTAATGCTTGTGTTGGGTCCGTTTTTAATCAATTTTCTAAATTAAACATATAATATTAAAAAATAGGAGGAAGTAAAATGAAGTATTATTTAATCGGTATCAAGGGTGCGGGTTTATCGGCACTGAGTCTTATCTTAAATGATTTGGGTTATCAAGTATCTGGTTATGATGATGAAAAGTCTTATCAATTTACGGAGGAAAAGTTAATTAAACAAAATATTGAAATAAATACTAATTTAAATAGTGATATTCCTGATGGCGCTATTATTGTTTATAGTACGGCGATTAAAAAAGATCATCCGCAAATGATTAAAGCACAACAAATGGGTTTGAAAATGTATGAATATTATGAAATGTTAGGTAAATTAACTGAAAAGTTTTCAACTATTGCTGTGGCGGGATGTCATGGTAAAACGACAACTTCTTCTTACTTGGCGCATGTTTTAAAGAATAAGAATTATAATTATCTAATTGGGGATGGTACGGGTTATGCTGATAAAAAAAATAGTGGTTTAATAATTGAAGCTTGTGAGTATAAAAGACATTTTTTAAATTATCGTTCGAAATATGCTATTATTACTAATATTGAATTAGATCATGTTGATTATTTTAAGGATATTGCTGATGTTGTTGATGCTTATACTAGTTATGCTAATAATGCTAGTAAAATGGTTATTGCTTGTGGTGATGATCCATATACACGATTTTTGGATGTGAAACCGCCGATATATTTTTATGGTTTGAAAGAAAATAATGATATAAATGCACGAAATATTATTTATAATGAAAACGGTATTATATTTGATTGTTTTACAGAGGGTAATTTTTATGGCCATTTTGAATTACCTATATATGGCAAGCATATGCTTTTAAATGCTTTAGCAGTAATAAGCGTTTGTTATTTTGAAAGAATTTTAGGTAAGGAAGCGACTAATTTGTTAAAAACATTTCATGGTGCAAAACGAAGATTTAATGAAATAGTTATTAATGATACAATTATAATTGATGATTATGCTCATCATCCGACGGAAGTGAAGTCTGTTATTAAAGCTTGTAAGCAAAAATATCCTGATAAAAAAATAATCAGTGTTTTTGAACCACATACTTTTACAAGAACACAAGAATTTAGTGCTATTTTAGCGGAAGTTTTAAATCAAACTGATGCTTGTTATATTAAAGATATTTTTTCGGCTAGAGAAAAGCAAGAAGATTATCCAAATGTAACTAGTAAATTGATTATTGATCAATTAGATAATGGTTTTCATATTAATGATGATGAGGTTTATAAACTTTATCCTTATAAAGATAATGTTATTGTATTTATGAGTCCTAAACAAATGACTAAATTGGAAACAAATTTAATAAATTACTTAAAAAGCCTTGCTTAATAATAATGATATGTGGTAATATTAATTTGTAAAGAGGCTTGCCAAAAGAAAACGCTATGTCAACTAGTAAAGTGTTTTCTTTTTTTTATTGTAATCTTTTTAAAAACATGATATTATTGTATAGTAAAAGAGGTGAAAAGGTGAAAAAAATCATTATTATTTGTTTTTTATTTGGTAGTTTGTTTTTTGTTTCGAATGTAAAGGCTACTACTTTAGGAGGGCTAAAATCACAATTAAATAAAATGGAAAGTGATTATCAACAAAATGAGAATAGTAAGGCATTAACGGAAGAACAAATTAGACAGACTAATACTAATATTACTAATATTAAAGCAAGTATCGAACAATTATATATAGATATGGAAACTTTGAATAAGGAAATTAATAAATTAAATGATGATATTGTTTTACGTGATAAAGAGATGAAAGATGTTATGAGTTTTATTCAAGTGTCTAAAGGTGAATCGGCTTATATGGAATATTTGTTTGGGGCTAAGGATTTTACTGATTTTATATATAGATTAGTTGTATCAGAAGAGATGACTAATTATAACGAAAATTTAATTAATGAATATAATCAAATGATTAAAGATAAAGCTACTAAAAAAACAGAGTTAGTTAATAATGAAAAGGAATTAAAAAAGAAGCAGGAAGAGTTAAGAGTAGAACTTGCTAAACTTGGGGAAAAATTAGCGGTACAAACTGATACTAGTTTGTCGATTAAGGAAGAAATAAAATCACAACGAGAAATTATAAAAATGTATGAAAATTTAGGCTGTAATGATACGCAAGATGTTTCTACTTGTGGTCGGGCTGTTTTGCCATCGGGAACGGCATTTTATCGGCCACTTGATGGAGGTTATGTTACTAGTGAATGGGGTTCAAGATGGGGTGGATTTCATGAAGGTATAGATACATCTAGTGGTAAGCATTCAACTGTGTATTCTGTTGGCTCAGGGGTAATTGCTTCCATTATATATAAAAATTCTTGTGGTGGGAATATGGTTATTGGTCATTACAGTGTTGGCGGTTCAACTTATACGGCTGTATATGCTCATTTGTATTCAATGAATGTATCAGTAGGTGATATAGTTAATAAAGATACACAAATAGGTATAATGGGTGGTGGCGCTGAAACTGAATGGTATGATGGCTGTACAATGGGTGATCATTTGCATTTAACTATAGCAACTGGTCGATATGGAATTGATTATAGTTCATGGAAAACGATGACCTCAAGAAGTATTAATCCTCGATCAGTTATAAATTTTCCTACGTATCGTTATGATGATCGATATACACAATATTAAAAGATAAAGATTATGTTGTTTTAAGTTTAATAATTTATTATTATTGTTTATAAGTATTATATGGAGGAGTAAACATGAAGAAAACATCACTCATTTTTAAAAACATTAAATTAACAAGTAGCAACTCTAGGAGAGAATTAAATAACTATAAAGGTTTTACTTTGATAGAACTTTTAGCCGTTATTATAAT
>JAVWOV010000031.1:0-11540 GCA_036636255.1 Bacilli bacterium | reverse complement strand
ACTTAATTGACCATTCATTATTTTGCTGGTCAATTTAACTTTTCATTCGAGTTTCTTTTTTTTATTATCTTTTTTGTTGATAATATTTATTGAATATGATATATTATGTTTACAAATAGGGAAGGGATGTAAAGATGAAAAAAGTATTAATTGTTTCGGTTGTGTTATTTTCTCTATTAATATCAGGCTGTTTTAATAGGCCTACAACCTATGAAGAAATAGATTATGAAATATATTCAGACATGATTAAAAATAGGGAAAGTTTTATTTTGTTTATTGGTTCTAGTGAATGTAATCATTGTGTAGCATATAAAGAAACATTGAAACAAGTTATAAAAAAATATCATGTAGACGTTAAATATATTGATATTTCTAAAATGAACGAATCACAAAAAAATAAATTTAAAGCACATATTACTTTTGCTGGAACACCCACAACCATTTTTATAAAAAATGGTAAAGAAAAATCTACATATAATCGAATTAATGGAGCACAAGATTATAATAAGGTTATTGCTAAATTTGCTGATAATCAGTACATAGAGGTGAAATGATGAATGATAAAGATATAGAAATAATTGATGTGGATGCGGAACCAAATGATTGTTTTAATGTGAATATGAGTATTCTTAATAATTATGGTGAAGATTTGACTGCCAGGACTTATATTACTAATCCGGCAATTGCTCGAGAATCAGAAATAAAAAAATTAATTATGGTTTTATTAACTCCAGAAAAATCAGGTTTGTTAATTGGTAAACCAGGTATCGGAAAAACAGCTATAGTGGAGGGACTAGCCTATTTAATTATCCGCGGTAATGTACCTGATGTTTTAAAAAATTATCGTATTATTAAATTTAATTCATCATCATTAATTGGGAAAATACTAATTAAAGGCAAAGAAGAAATGGTGATAAATTTATTAGTTCAAGAGTTAAAAAAAACCCAAAAAACCATTATTTTTATTGATGAAATTCATACCTTAATGGGAAAAAATGATGGAAACCCGATGGATTTAGCTAATATTTTAAAACCCGGTCTAGACCGCGGCGACGTGAAAGCGATTGGAGCTACTACTACTAATGAATATGAAACATATATTATTCGCGATAGAGCTTTTTTAAGAAGATTTGATCGTATTGATGTTATGGAGCCGGACGAAAAAACAACAGTAAAAATATTAATAGGTTCCTTGCCAAAAATAGAACAAAAAACTGGGGCAAAATTCAAATATAATAATTATATTGTTCAGATGTTAGTAGAAGCAATTGTTTCAGCCACTTCAGAGTTTAAAAGAGTATATGGATTGTCGGCAATGTATCCAGATGTTGCTTTGTCAGTGTTAGCGCAAAGCTTTTCACAAGCATTATTTCAAAATAAAAAAGAAGTAGAAATAGAAGATGTTTATAACGCTATTAAAACAAGCAAACGAATTTACCCTGATAGTATAATTAAGGAATTAACTTTATTTCGCGAAAAATTCAAAGATATTTGCATAGCAGAAAACATTAACTTGCCAATTGTAACAATAGAAGAGATTCAATTGGATAATGACGACTATATGTAGTTATTTATTATTTTATGAAACAAAATATTATTGAATTTGCTAAAACTTTGAATATCGAAATGATAGGATTTTCTAAATATTGTGATGATGAAACACTGAGAAAAAAACATAGTCAAAAAAAGCAACTAAATTATACTACTCCATTAAATTTCACTATAGATGTTGTTAATAATCCTAAAAAATTATTAAGTAGTATCAATACTATTATTACTATCGCACTTCCTTATTATAAAACTTGTGAGCAGTTGGAAAACATTAAAAAAAATACTGTTTATTTTTCGTCTAGTTCTTGGGGTAGAGATTATCATGCAGTGTTAAATGAAAAATTAGACAAATTAGTGGAATTTATTAAACAATCTAATTGTGGTTTTGAATTTGAATATGTTAAATGTGTGGATACTAAGGCAGTGGATGATCGTTATTTTGCTTATAAAGGGGGTATTGGCTTTTTTGGTAAAAACGGATTAATTATTAATAAAAAGTATGGATCATATATTTTTATTGGAAGTATTTTAACAAATTTAGATATCGAATCAGATAATCCAATTATTAATGAATGTGGTTTATGCGAAAGATGTGTAAATAATTGCCCTACCAAGGCGATTCAAAAAAATGGAGTGGATAGCACTAAATGTTTATCATATCTTACTCAAAAAAAAGGCGAATTAACGGCAAGGGAAATTGAAAGTTTTAGTAATTGTATATATGGCTGTGATATGTGTTTACGTAGTTGCCCGTTCAATATTAAAATTAAGAAAGGATATCATGAATTTAAACCAAGTGGAATAGAATTTATTGATATTAACAAATTTGGAAAAATGAGCAATAGACAATTTAAGGAAAAATATGGTCAGTTGTCAGGAAGTTGGCGAGGTAAGAAAATTGTCGAAAGAAATATAAAAATTTATCACGAAAAAATTGATAATAACCATAGTATGTGATAAAATGGTTATAGGATGGAAGTGGTTATTTAATGAAAACTGATATTAAAGTAATTAAATCAAAAAATTATATTACTTATGCAATTATTTGTATTTTAACGATAATTTTAGTGTTTTATTTGAGTATGTGGTATGAAACAAGACAAGAATATTATCAAAATAATTCTATTATGGCGGAGTTATTAGCAACTGTTAATAAACAAGAATTACCTAATTATACACTTGAAAATCCTAATTCTATTATTTATATTGCTTCAAGTAAAGATAATCAGATTAAACTATTCGAAAAACATTTAAAAAAATTTGTACTTGATGAGGAATTAAATAATCAAATGGTATATTTAGATACAGCTCAAATTTATAATGATAATCTCGCAACCGAAATTAACAACTTAATTGTAGAAAATAAAAAAATAGATAATATAGAAATTAGTAAGGGTATAAATTTTATTGTTTTTGAAAATGGGAAAGTAAAGGCTATTTTACATAAAAATTCAGAAAACGCCAAAATCGAACATGTAAAAAATTTTTTTGCAGTGTATAGGATAATTGATTAATGCTAAATGTAGTATTATATGAACCAGAAATACCACAAAATACTGGTAATATTATGAGAACTTGTGCAGGAACTGATGTTAGATTACACTTAATAAAACCACTAGGATTTTCCTTAGATGAAGGACATCTTAAACGAGCTGGAGTTAATTATATTAAACATTGCAAGTATACTGTTTATGAAAATTTTGAAGATTTTATTAAAAATAATAAAGGTGATTATTATTATTTTACACGCTATGGTAAAAAACCACATACTTCTTTTGACTATAGTAATACAAGGAAAAATATTTTCTTTATATTTGGTAAAGAAAGTACCGGTATTCCTAAAAATATTTTAAAGAATGATTTAAGCCATTGTTTAAGAATTCCCATGAATGATAATATAAGAGCCTTAAATCTCTCAAATACAGTGGCTATTGTAGTATATGAAGCTTTACGACAACAAAATTATCATAATTTGCTATTTACGGAACCTTTTAAAGGAATAGATTATTTAAATAAATAATTATTAAATTAAAAAATTAGTAATATTAAGAAAGATGAAGAATGGAGCGTGTTTATGGAAATTATAATCAATTTTGTAGTAGAACATTATGGGTGGTTTATAACAGGCGGGGGAATTGCTATTTTAGCATTAATAGGTTATTTTGCAGAAAAAAACAATTTATTAAAAAATGAAAATCCCAAATTAGTAAAGAAAGATAGCGCCAATTTAAAAACTACCGAAGAATTACCTATTAAAGATAATAATCAAAACGCTAAATTTGTTGAAAAAAATGACGATTTAGTGGGGAAAGTTGAAACAGCCGAAGAATCAATGGTTAGTGAGTTCATTGAAGAAAGTAATACCAATGAAATAGATAATAATAAGAATGATAACTTAATACCAAAAACTGACGAAATTATAAAAACAAAAAACGCAGATAATGACGAATTAAATAATAATCACGGTTTATTACAAGAAGAAAATCGAATGGTTACAAATAATAACTACGAAAAGGAAAAGACTGAAAAAAGTACCAACGATATGATTAATATTGATAACAATTTATCAGTAACTGAAACTGAAAAAATTATAAAATCTAAAAATATGGATAGTGATGAATTAAGCAATAATAATCACATTTTACCACAAAAAGAAAAAATGATAGACGCAAAAGATAACAATGAAAGTAATGTTATGAAACAACAATTACAAAATGATATATCACCAACAACCGACGAAAACAAAATTATAGAATATGTCAGCCCAGAAACTTTAGAACAAACGAGAAATTTAGATGATATTAAGAACGAATTAAACAAAATTATATTTGAAACTAATATTGATGAAAAACATTTAAAAAATATCGATGATAAAGATGGCTTTAACGATATTGATATTAAATTACCCGATATTGAGTCGTTACGTTTAGAACGAAACAAAAAAAATATTGATGACAAAGATGTTTGGAATTTTTAAATATAACCGTTATGGTTGAAACGAATGATAGAAAGAAAAAAACTTTTTATCAGTTTATTTTAATTAACGGTTTTTATATGTTAATATGAAAATGATATGTAAATTTAAAAACATATATCATTATTATGTTTTAAAAACGATAGGTTGTATGATATAATTAATTTAAAGATATATGGAGGAATGTTATGACAATAGATTCAATAATAATTTTAATAAAGAAATTGATTGATGTATTATTAGTTTGGTTGGTTTTTTATTATATTTTAAAAAGTTTAAGAAAAAACGTTAAAATGGCTCTATTATTTAAAGGAATTTTATTTATAATTGCCTTAAAAGTAATTAGTTATTTTTTGGAATTAGTGACAATTGGGTATATATTAGATTATGTAATCATGTGGGGCCCTTTAGCACTTATTATAATTTTTCAACCGGAAATACGAAATGTTTTGGAACAAATTGGTCGAAGTCAATTGTTAGGACGTCATAAAATTTTAACAGTCGATGAAAGAGAAAAAGTGATATATGAAATAATTCAATGTATGGACTATTTAAAAAAGACTCGTATTGGAGCTTTAATTATTATTGAAAGAGATAATAGTTTAAATGATTATATCGAAAAATCAAAAAAAATATATGCTGATATATCTAGCGACTTATTAATTTCAATCTTCTTTCCGAATAATCCATTGCATGACGGAGGAGTTATTATTCAAGGAGACAAAATAACTAGTGCAGGTGCTGTATTCCCAACTAGTGACAATTTAAGAATTAGCAAACGTTTAGGCACTAGACATCGAGCTGCTTTGGGGATTTCTGAAGAAAATGATTGTTTAGCGCTTGTTGTTTCTGAGGAAACAGGGCGATTATCAATTGCCGTAGGAGGGGAACTACATTATAATCTGACCTTAGATGAAGTTAAATTAATGCTTATAAATGAACTTACACCAAGAAAAAACATTTTAATTGAAGAAGAGGAGGATGAAGTTGATGAAAAAAATGCTGAAGATGATTAAACATTTTTTTTGTGGAATATGGCATTTTATCGATATTAAAATAATTATTCCTATTACTAAAATAATACTAAAGCTTTTTAAACAATTTAATGGTTCGGGACGACGATTCGAAAAATGGATTTCTAAAACTAGAACCTTATTATTTGTTTCATTATTTTTAGCAGTAAGCTTATTTATTCTTGTCGATCAAAAAATCCTTGATTTTACTAATAATTCAGCTGAAGTTTTAAAAGATCAACCTATTAATGTTATTTATAACGATGAGGCATATGCAGTAGAAGGATTACCTAAAAAAGTAGATATTACTTTAATAGGCAGCCGAGCTGATTTATATTTTGCAAAGCAATCATCAACGCATGATATAGCTATTGATTTAACAGGACTAAAACCAGGAACCCATAAAGTTAATATAAAATATAATCAAGCATTGAAGTCTATAAAATATGAAGTTAATCCATCAGTAGCAACAGTGATTATATATCCTAAAATTTCTAAAACACGCTCACTAACAAGTGATATTATAAATCAGGACATGTTAGATGAAAAATTGATTATTGAAAGTGTTAAATTAGACAGCGATAATGTCACAATAAAAGGTGCTGAACATCGTTTGACTGAAGTTTCAACGGTAAAAGCCCTTGTGGATGTGGAAAGTTTACCTAAACAGGAAACTGGGGAAATAATTTTAAAAGATGTTCCACTTAAAGCTTACGATAAACAAGGAAATATAACAAACATAGAAATAGTACCATCAAAGGTGAGTGCTAAAATAGTTATTGCATCACCTAGTAAGGAATTACCAATCAAAGTAATTCCAAAGGGCGATGTCGCCTTTGGTAAGGCAATTAGTTCTATTGCAACTAGTGAAACAAAAGTAAAAGTATATGGAACTAAAAAAGCATTAGAAGAAATAAACTATATTCCACTTGAAATTGATGTTAGTGATTTAAAGGAAAATTATACATATAAGCTTGAATTGTTAAGACCAACAGGAATAAGATCCATGTCGGTTAATAATGTAACTGTTGATATTTCATTAGGGACAGTTAGCAGTAAAGACATAGATAACGTTGGAATTAAATATCGCAATATTGCCGACGATCGATATAGTATTCAAGGAATGAGTGCAGAAGATGTGAAAGTATCAGTTAGCTTAAAAGGTGTTAAAGAGGTTATTGATAATATTACAACTGATGATGTGACAGCATATCTAAATTTAGATGGTTATATTGAAGGAGAACATGAAGTAATAGTTAAAGTAGAAGGATCTGATTCAAGGGTTCAATATATACCAAAAACAAAGAAAGTTAAAATAAGAATATCTAAAAAGTAAAAACATTATTGTTAAATATTATAAAGAAGCAATTATATTGCTTCTTTATAATATACAGATTCTTAAACAAAAATCTGTTTTTACTAAAATTATTTTGTTTCAAAACGATTAAAAAGAATGCCAATATTAATTAGACCGCTAATACCAACTAATACATATATAATTCTTGCCATGACAGACATATTTCCAAACAGCGTTGCAACAAGATCCAAATCAAATAATCCAATTACCCCCCAATTAATTGCTCCAATAATAGTTATTATTAAAACGATTTTTTGTAATATTTCCATAAAACACTCCTTTCTATAATATTATATATAATTACCAAAAATTATCAAATTATTCATTCATATATGAAATAAATTTTCATATAATTAAACAGAAATAAGAAGATAGGGTGAAACAATGAAAAAAATTTTATGGGTGAGTATATTAATTATATCAATTTTATCATTAACAGGATGTGGTGAATATGGCGAAAAAGACATAGTTAAAGATTTGAATAATAAAATAGGTACATTAAAAGGCTATCGTTTAAGCGGTATTTTGAAATTAGTTAATAATGAGGAAAAATATTTGTATAATGTAGAAGTTTCATTTCAAAATAAAAATCAATTTAGAGTTAGTTTAACGAATCAAATAAATAATCATCAACAAATTATTTTGAAAAACAATGAGGGAGTTTATGTACTAACACCATCTCTAAATAAAAGTTTTAAGTTTGAAAGTAAATGGCCATATAATAATTCACAAATTTATATATTACAATCATTATTAAACGATATTAATAGTGATAAAAATTATGGCTTTAAAAAGACAAAAAATAATTATATTTTCAAAACCACGGTTAATTATCCAAATAATAAGGAACTAGTTAAACAAAAAATATATCTAAATAAAAAAGGTAATATGGAAAAAGTGGAAGTTTTAAATCTTAATAACGAACCACAAATGACAATGAAATTTAACAAAATAAATTTAAAAGCTGATTTTTCGGATAATTACTTTATGTTAAAAGATAATATGAAAGCTTCGGAAAACAAAGAAATTATTAAACCAGTAAACAATATTGATAATAGTATTTATCCAATGTACTTACCAAAAAATACTTATTTAGAAAAAGAAAATAAAGTTAATAAAGAAGATGGACAGCGGGTAATAATGACTTTTAATGGTGATAATCCATTTATGATAATTCAAGAAACAGTAAATGTTAGCGCTGACTATTTACCAATTCCTGTTTCAGGAGAACCTGTTTTATTAACAGATTCAATAGGAGCTATGGCAGAAAACGAGGTAACTTGGATTGATAAGGGTATTGAATATTATATTGTATCAAAAAAATTAAATGGTGAACAACTAATTAGTGTTGCTAAATCAATTGGTGTAGCTTCGGTTATAAAATAAAAATAAATAGCTTTGAAAATAAATTCTTTTTAAAAAAGAATTTATTTTTATTAAAAACATGATATAATTATATTAGATGTACAAATAAATGACCGTGTTTATATGTTGAAACAACAATATAAAAAACACAATAAAAACCAGTAGTAGTTATTACTTATACCATTCAAATACTAGCAAAATCAAAAAAACAAACATAACTTAAATATTACAACACTAAAAAGTTGTATATTAAAATAAAAATAGAAGGGAATCTAATATAGGATATTTAGAACCTGGTTAGATTACATGTGATAAAATGAAAGAAAAGAAAAAAAATTTCAAACAAAAAAGCGATAAAAACATGAACGATTCAAAGATAAAAAAGAATAAGATTAAAAACGCTAAGCTTATAATAGATGGAAAAAAAGTGTCAGATAATAGCGAACTTACACGCTTATTGCTTGTTTTTGCAGTAGTAACAGTTGTTTTTGTACTTTTTTATGGATTGACGGCATTATTTAAAAACCGTGATGTTCCTAACGATACTAAGGATAAAAGCATTGCAGTTATACAATATGATGAAATTATAGTCGGGGATATTTTTTCTCAAAATACTGATTTTTATTATGTGTTAGTAATTAACAAAAAGAGTACCGATGAAACTTTATATATGACATATATTGACAAACACAAGGAAAAAGCAGATAAAATATATCAAGTTGATTTGTCAAATATATTTAATAAGCAATTTGTAGCAAAAGACAGTAATTTGATTGTGGAAAATGTAAAAGATATTAAATTTAGTGGTAACACATTACTCAAAATTGAAAATAACAAATTAGTTGAATACTTTGAAGGTGATGACGAAATTGTTGACTATTTAAATAGTTTATCAGAATAAAGGGTACAGGTGATAAATAATGATAAAAAAAAATAAACTAACCGAAAAGGAAAAAACAAACAAGAATATTAATCATGATTTTAAAACAAAAGAAGTTGTTGTTTTGGTTTTGCTAACTTGTATTATAAGTTTGATAATGGGCTTTTTTCTTAACAGTCGTTTTAAGAATGAAAGTAACCAATATAGTGAAATAATCAAAAAAAACCCAGAATTACAAGATTTTATTGAAACATATTCAGATGTAATTGACAATTATTATGAAAAAGTAGATAAAGGAAAAATAATAGAAGACGCTACAGAAGGTATGTTTTCGTCTTTAGATATTAATTCGCGATATTTAAATAAAAGCAAAGCAGATACGTTTAATAAGCAATTAAATGGTGAATACCGAGGAATTGGAATTGAAATTATTAACGATATTGAAAAAAACATTGTTATCATTGATGTTTTTGCTGACACCCCAGCATTTAAAGCAGGGCTTAAAAAAATGGATATTATTAAAAGTGTTAACGGGGAAAATGTACAAAAGCAAGAAACCTCTAAATTAATTAAAAAAATTATGGAAGATAATGGTAAAAAGATTGAATTAGTTGTTAATCGTGAAGGCATTGATAAAACAATTAAAGTAACAAAAGAAAATGTTGTATTAAAATCTGTAAGCTCTAAAGTTTTTGAAAAAAACAATCAGAAAATTGGCTATATTATGATAAGTGTTTTTGCTAATAATACGGTAAAACAATTTGTGGACAATTTGAATTCATTGGAGAAAGAAAAAATTGATTCATTAATTATTGATGTACGTGGCAATGCAGGAGGTCATTTGACAACGGTTGTTGGTATTTTGTCAACATTATTAGATGATACTCACGTTATATATCAAGTTCAAACAAAACAAGATATTACAAAATTTTATTCCATGGGTAAAGACACTAAAGAATATCCACTAGTTATTTTATCTAACGAGGTTAGTGCTTCGGCATCAGAAGTTTTAATGTCAGCATTAAGAGAGCAATTAAAAGCTACTATAATAGGCCAAAAAAGTTTTGGTAAAGGAACTATTCAAGAACTTCAATCTTTATCTTCCGGAAATTCCTATAAAATGACAACAAAAAAATGGTTAACATCTAAAGGCGAATGGATTAACGAAAAAGGAATTGAGCCAGATATTAAAGTTGATTTAAATAAAACGTATTATGACAATCCGGTTGATGAATTGGATAATCAATTACAAAGTGCTTTGAATTTTTTGACAAGCTAGCATAAATTACTAGCCTATTTATTAAAATTATTTGTTCTATATATAGGAGAAAAAGTTAAAAAAATAAAATTAATTAACTTGAAAACAATATGTTTACCGATGTCTATTGATGAAATAATAGTAAAAGTGATTTTTATTATACTGTATGAGGAGGGGCTGTAATGAAAAAATGTCATATAAGTGATAAATTTCAAATTCAATGTTATAAACATAATGGAAAAGTTCATTGTTCGTGGGATGAAGCGATTGTTTTAGATATTAAAAAAGAATATATTGTTTTAGGAAATTATAATACAACAGTTATTAAAGCAGAGGGTAATAGTTGGAAAACAAAGGGACCAGCTATTATGTATTTTTTTAAGGATGAATGGTTTAATATAATTGCTCAATTAAAAAAAGACGGTATATATTATAAATGCAATATTGCTACACCCTATCTTATTGAGGAACAAACAATAAAATATATTGATTATGATTTAGATTTACGGATTTTCCCGAGTGGTGATTATAAAATATTGGATCAGATGGAATATTTGTATCATAAGAGGGTTATGAATTATAGCGATGATTTAGACTTCGTTATTAATCAGGCTATGAAAAGGCTTATTGATTTATATGACAAAAAAGTTTTGATGTTTGATGAGAAAGTTAATAATAATTATTATGAAAAATATAAAGAAATAAAAAAACAGGTATAAATAGTAATTTTTGGATAAATAATGAATATATTAAGGTATAGAAATATTTTTAAAAGAGGTAATTACTATTGAAAATAGATTTTTGTACAAAAAACGTCAAAAAACGACTTTTTTCAAAAAAGGTGTTGACTTCAAAAAATATATCTGTTATTATAATAATGCTTTCAAGGGAAAATCGTTTGAAATCAATACAATTTTGGCTTTTTTAACAAAAAAGCAAGAAAACTATTGACTTAGCTATTTCCATTTGATATAGTGGTATTGTTCTTGTTTCAAGAACAATGAATGATCTTTGAAAACTGAGCAAAATGTCAATTCAAAATTCAGTTAGGATTACACAATTCAAGCAATTTAAATTAGTTAATAATTTTTTTTGGAGAGTTTGATCCTGGCTCAGGATGAACGCTGGCGGCATGCCTAAGA